>JAQGOW010000453.1 GCA_028293405.1 Verrucomicrobiales bacterium | reverse complement strand
CACTGTTTGTCTTGCCTCAATTTGTCTCGTTAGCCGCGCAGCCGATGATGGCTTCAGGCCGCTCTTTAACGGAAAAGATTTCAACGGTTGGTATCTCGTCAGCGGAAGCAAACGTCTCGAGAACGACACCAACCATCTGTTCACCGTGCACGACGGCATGGTGCACATGTATAAGGACGCGCCCGACGAGAGTAATCAGAAATTCGGCTACATGGTCACCGAAAAGGAATATTCCAATTACATCCTCCGCTTCCAATACAAGTGGGGTAAGAAAAAGTTCGGCGGCAAGGTTGGGAAAAAGCGTGATTGCGGAGTCCTGTTTCATTGCATCGGTCCGGACGGCGTCTGGCCCAAGAGCGTTGAATGTCAGGTGCAGGAAGGTGACACCGGCGACATCTTCACTGTTTACACGCGCGTGACGACGACGGTCGATCCCGCCACGACCAACTTGATTTTCGAGGTCACAACCAACGAGACCACTCACGTCGTTCACACAAATTCTCAGGCCATGCCGTTCTTTAAAGAAAAGGGCGTTCCTTTTGTCCAGGGTGTCTCGGGCAGCGTGCGCCGGGTTCACCACGCGAAAGGTGATTTTGAAAAGAGCGGTTGGAACACAGTCGAGATGATCGTTCACGGGTCCAGTGCTCAGTATTTTATTAACGGCAAATTGGACAACGGTTTCACACTGCTCGAGCACATGGTCGGCGATAAATGGGTGCCGCTCACAAAAGGAAAAATTCTGTTCCAACAAGAAGGCGCCGAGGTCATGTATCGCAACATCGACATCAAAGTGCTCGACGAGAACGCGAGCTAGCGCGCTGTTGACAGAACGGCAAAGCGGCGGGATTACTGATTGATGGCGCTGAGTTTTGCCGACATCGAACAAGCGGCGCAACGAATTGCAGGTCACGTCGTTCAAACGCCCTGTCCGCTTTCCATTCCGCTGTCCGAAGCCACCGGCGCGAAGATTTATTGCAAACTCGAATACCTCCAGCGCACCGGCAGCTTCAAAGAGCGCGGCGCTTGCAACGCGCTCGCCATCCTTGCGCCCGATAAACAAAAGCGCGGGGTCATCGCGGCCTCCGCGGGCAACCACGCTTTGGCTCTTGCGTATCACGCGCAGCGTCTAGGAATTCCTGCGACCGTTGTCATGCCGACATTCGCGCCGCTGACCAAAGTAAACAACTGCCGCAAGCTCGGCGCAAACGTGATGCTGCACGGCACCGACCTTGCCGAAGCGCGTGTCAAAGCCGACGAACTCGCCGCCAACCAACAACTCACTTACATCAACGGCTACGATGACCTCGCAATCATCGCTGGGCAGGGAACACTCGGCGTCGAAATCGCCGCGCAAGTTCCCGATGTTGATTATGTTCTCGTCCCGATTGGTGGAGGCGGTCTTGTTGCGGGCGTCGGGCTAGCGCTGCGTAATCTAAAGCCGAACGCAAAAATAATCGGCATCGAACCCAACCGCGCCGCAAGTTTCAGTGCCGCAATGGAAGCCGGCAAACCCGTGCCAGTTAAAGTGCGTCCCACTCTCGCCGACGGTCTGGCTGTGGCCCAAGTCGGAAACAATGCCTTTGCAATCGCGCGCGCGCTGGTGGACAAAATCGTCATCGTCAACGAACAGCAAATTTCCCTCGCCATCCTGCGTTTAATCGAACTCGAAAAGTCCGTCGTGGAAGGCGCTGGTGCATCCGCGTTAGCCGCGTGCCTTTGCGGTGCGCTGCCGGAGATCAAAGGGAAGACCGTTGTGCTGCCGTTGACCGGTGGAAATATTGACACGCCCATTCTCGGACGAGTTCTTGAACGGGGACTCGCTTCAGACGGTAGACTCTATCGCTTCACCGCAACCATCAGCGATCGTCCGGGAGGACTTGCGGCACTGGCGCGCATTGTTGGTGAAGCTGGCGCGAGCATTTTGGAAATCATGCACGACCGCGCATTTGCCGGGGAGGACATCACGACCGTCAACGTGCATTGCATCGTGGAAACGCGGAACCAGGACCACATCACTGAATTGCGCGATCGATTGCAACAAGAAGGATTCGTTTCACCTTCGGTCCCGAAATAAATCGCGTTAAGCTGCGGCCGCTAAAACCGCGCGCAAGGTGACGCTATGGTGAGCTTTGCGCAACTGACGCACGTCAGCGTGCGACATCGGCTCAACGTTCAACGGCAGAGCGGAGATCAGTTTTGGTTTCAATGACCATGTGCAAGGTTTACCCCAGCGGCAGGTCAACTCAGCGACTCGATTCGTTTGTATTTTCATTCTTAGCGTGCTCATCCACGGGGGTTAATCGGCAACCGTGGCAAGAACAGGAATGAGTCAAGCAATGCGTGTGCCAACTTGCTCCAAAGCAATCCGAACACCGTCGCTAGCGCGGTGGCAGTAGGCGATACCCCATCTGTTCGATGCGTCCGGCCACGCGCGAAATCAGGTCGAGACTGATATTCTCAAATTCGGAACTGTCCTCGAGAAAACCCGAAACGTATTGCACCGATTGCGTCTTCAAACCCGCGCGGCGACAAACAATATAGGAGACCGCTTCCGCCTCCAGTTCAGCGACAGCATGCGACGTGTTGGGACGGTACGGCCAATTGCACTTCTTGCTCGCGCCGAGGTGCCCGAGAAAAACGTGTGCGAGCTCGTGGCAGAGGACCGCATAAGCCGAAACGTCGTCGAGTTCCTTGCGAATCAACACGCGCGCGCTCCAATCTGAATTGCGCAAACGCATGGCCGCCAACCCCGGCCGCAACTCCGGCAGTTCTTTGCGCTCGACCAGAATACTTTCCCGTTCGCAATTCTTCAACGTCCGCTGCAACACGCCGGGATCGAAACCGCCCGAAGTCCTGCCAAAATTCTCAAGGTTCGCCGGCAGCGCAGGTCCTTCCGTATCGCCGACATCATAGAGCAGCAACACCGGCGTCTTCGGCGCGAGGATGATGATCGGCCGCGCGTCTTCTTTGATCGTGCGCCGAAAAATCTTGAACCATTGTTTGGTCGTCGCCACGTAAGTCGCGTGCGGGTTCTGCAAATAAACCAGCATGTTGTTGAACGGCGAGTAATCGCGAAACTTCGCCACAAAATCAACCGCCTCCTGGAACTTCTCCGAATGCCGAAATTTCCGTCCGCGATTAAACAACTCATCCAACGCCGACTGATGTTCAGACACGCCATCGCTCTCGCGCGCCAACGCCTGTCCGATCTCTTGTTCGTTCAAGGTGTGGATGACGAACTTATGTTGTTCGTTTGTGAGCGTCGTGTCCTTGCGCAAGCCCTCGAGCAATTTGGGAACCATCATGCGCGCCGCCCAGCCGAGGTCGCGTTCAATGTCGCCGAGAAAATCCGCCGTGGAGCCATGACGCTTATCAATCCACTGCAGCGCAAACGCCTTTGCCTGTTGGAAAATGTCCACGACTTACATCGCCGTCCAACCGCCGTCCACCGCGAGCACCGCGCCTGTGACATAAGACGCTTCGTCCGACGCCAGGAACACCGCCGCCGCGCCGACTTCGTGCGGTTCACCGACGCGCCCCAAAAATGTTTTGCTGATCTGGCGCTGGTGCAGTTCCGAGCCGGGCGCGGGAGAAATGCGCGTGCGAATCGCGCCGGGACAAATCGCGTTGCACCGAATGTTGTGCGCGCCGTAATCGTAAGCAACGCTGCGCGTCAAACCGATAAGCGCGTGTTTGATCGTCGTGTAAGCGGCGGAATTGCGGCCGCCGACCAATCCTTGAATCGAACTGATATTAATAATCGAACCGGATTTTCGTTTGACCATCTGCGGCAGAACGGCGCGCGTGCAATACTCCGTGCCCATCAACGAAACGCGATAACACGCGTCCCATTCCTTGTCCGTCGCTTCGCCGGCGTTGTGCCACTGCCCGATGTAAGCGGCGTTATTGCAGAGCACGTCTACGCGACCAACCTTTTTGATCGCGCGCACGACCGCCGTCGCCGACGACACATCACAAGCAATAAATGTCGCGCCAATTTCTTTCGCGCTCGCGGCGCCGACTTTCTTTTCGATGTCGAAGACGAACACCGACGCGCCTTCTTTAACGAAGCACTCGGCGATGGCGCGACCGATGCCGTGAGCGGCGCCGGTAACAATGGCGGTTTTATTTTTGAGACGATGCACGGTCAGGGATTAGTTGTCTCGCATATGAGAACGGGACTGCTCCTGATTCGTCAACACCGTCGATGCGGTTCCTGCGAAAATGTGAATACCGCCATGAGTGCACTGCTCGTTGACAAGAGCATGAGTACGCAAGCGATTCGAGGGCTCTGCGTGCAGAGCGTCAACTATTGGTGAAATAAATTCCGTCGCGCTCACGGAAAAAAGCGCCGACGCGCGTGACGTCTCACTCGGAGCGCGCGCGTCGGCTGAACAACACAATGTTGGAGAAGCTCCGATGTGGATTGCGTCACAAGCATCTGCATTCGGTTGCCACACCGGAACGTTCTCCGCCCCAACTATGGCTTGCGCTAAAAATTGTCACAACCGGACCGATGGCGTAACTCCTCGTCCTGCCGTGCCTTATACATATGCGCCGGACTGGGGGACTCCCCGCATCGAAAACACAAGAAGTCACTGAGGGCAAAATGGAGGCATTATCTAGTTGCGTCGTCCACATCGACGGCAACTGTTCTTCATGTTCATGGCTTCATGTAAACCCGTGGTGCTCTACATCGAAGACGAACCGACTGATGTCATCTTCCTGCGCCGCGCTCTGCGCAAAGCCGGTTTGCGCGTCGACCTCTTTACCGTGCCCGATGGCGTTTATGCAATCGATTGGCTATTGGGCAAGCCGCCCTTTGATGATCGCCGCGTTTGTCCGATGCCCAATTTGATTGTGACTGATTTGAAAATGCCGGTGCGCGACGGCTTTGAAGTGCTCGACTTCGTGCGCAGCCACCGCGAGTTCAGAGACATTCCGATACTTGTCTACTCCACCTCCTCCCACGACGAGGACAAGGCCAGAAGCATGGCGATGGGCGCCACCGCCTACCTCACAAAGACGGACAGTTGCGCCGAACTACTCGACGTCCTGACCAATTGCGTCGAGCCGGTCGAGGCTTGAACTGTGGCGCGTCCGTCCACGATTGGCCGCGTTGGAATCGATGGAGTCGTTTCAGCCCTTCACTCAGTGCGATGAACAAGTTCAACTGATTGCACCGCACAAGGCAGCGTGGAACCCTTCGTTCGACCGCATTTCATTATGAAAGTGCAAGAACCAGCCATCCTCGTGGTCGAAGATGATTTCAACGACCAGTTGCTCATCCGGGTCGCGTTCAAAAAAATCAACCACAAGATTCTGGTTCACATCGTGAACAATGGAAAAGAAGCCATCGCTTACTTGAACGGGGAGGGAGAGTACGCCGATCGCGAGCGACATCCCTTTCCCACCACCATCATCACCGATTTGAAAATGCCGGTGTGCGACGGCTTCACCGTCCTCGAACATATCCGGGACAAACCGAAATGGGCCGTCATCCCGAGGGTCGTGCTGAGCGCATCGGAGGACCCGGACGATATCAAAAAGGCTTACCTGCTCGGCGCTGGCGCTTACCACGTCAAACCCGATGAGCCAATGGAACTGCGCCGCTTGCTCGAGGCATTCTACACCTACTGGGCGATGGTTGAAATGCCCGAACGCACGCGCGAAGGCTGTTCGGTTCACACCGATAGCAAAGGCAAACTCGGCGAACGAATCCCCCAGCCGAATTGACCGGAGACGTTTAACGATATTTCGTGGATTCCCCTAAACGAATATTTTCGTAAAGCCATCATCGAACATATTTACTCTCTCGGGATGAGACGAACCAAGTGAGCAGCGACACCTGATATGACAGCCGAAACTAATAGCGCGACCATGGCCACAGCCCGAAGCGGGGCGATCCTGTTCGTGGAGGATAACGTAGAAGATTTTGTTATCGCCCATAGACAGTTGCGGGATTGCAACGTGTCGAACCCGGTCCGTTGCGTGCCGACCGCGCATCACTTGACTCGGTATCTTGAGGGCAGCGGCGATTACGCGGATCGCGACTTGTATCCGTTGCCCGCGGTGATCGTCATGGACCTGCGCTTGCCGGAGGTTGACGGGCTTCAAGCCCAGGCTTGGGTGCGTTCCAAATTGAAGTTCCGCAAAATCCCCATCATCGCCATCAGCAGTGAAGAACAGGTGAAAGTCTTGCGCTCAGCCGTCACCCTCGGAGCCGATGCGTTCCTCCTCAAACCCTTCAAAGCTCGCGAATTCTTCCACCTCGCTGAACAAAAGAATTTGCCGGTGGACTACAAGCGCGCCTGAGCTTCGCCAGGCGGCGCGAATCGCTCACATTTGCTGGTTTTATTCCGCCGGGTTTTGCTAGGATAGCCCGATGTTTTCCGGCACTTCCCCGAATCGGTTCCACTGGGTGCTCTCGTATTTCGTCACGCTCGCCTTTGTATCGCTGATTTGCTCGAGCGCATTGGCCAAGCCCGATACTGATGGCCTGCCGCAAGTCGGCGAGGCCGCAATCACACGCACAACGGCTGATATCAATGCCGCTAGCGCAGCCAGTGACGTTGACACCAAAGTCCATGGTAAGAAGATTCGTAATTTCCCGCGCAAGATCAGGGTCGAAGTGCCCGCGCCGAACACGCAGATGACCAATTCGGAGTTGCCGGCGCCGTCGTTCCAGTTGAATCCAAACATCGCCACGCCCTCGGTCAATTTCACGGGCGGGACTGTCAACGATTGCACCGGCTATCCTCCAGACACGATGGGAGCCGTCGGCCCGACGCAATTTATTGTCGCTCTGAACGGTCGCATTCGTTCTTTCAACAAAACGACCGGCGCGAAGGACAACGCAATCGACGCCAACACAGACGTGTTCTTTCTGCCCGTGATGACCGCACCGACCGCGAATAACTTCACCACCGATCCGCGTATTCGCTATGACCGACTCTCGAAGCGCTGGTTTATTATCATGATCGATGTTCCGGGTCAGTCTGGCAGTTTACCCAATCGCATCATGCTGGCCGTCAGCGACGGCAGCGTGATTACCCCGAGCACCGTTTGGTCGTTTTTCCAGTTCCTTGGTGATTCTTCGAATTTCGCTGATTACCCATCGCTCGGGATCGACGCCAACGCGCTCTACATTGGGTGTAACATGTTTTCGCCTAACGGTTCTTTCGCGAATTGTAACGCCTACGTCGTGCGCAAGAGTTCCTTGCTCAGCGGTGGACCAATTGTCGTTACGACGTTTGCCAATTTGGTCACGGGAAATGGTTTCAAGAAGGCCGGTCCTTACACGCCTCAAGGAGTGGACAATTTCAATGCGGCGGCGACTGAAGGTTATTTCATCGGTGTTGATTTTACTTCCTCGACGCTCCTGCAGCTACGTCGCATTAGCAATCCCGGTGGGACACCCTCCATCTCCGGCAACATCAACGTGTCAGTGTCTTCGTTTGCCTCGCCAATTGCCCCAACCGTCAAAGGCAGCACGAATACAATCGACGGGTTGGACGAACGTTTGCTCGCCGCGCATCTGCGTAACGGAACGCTTTGGACAACGCACAACGTCGGTGTAAATAGCGCTGGCGGCACGAGCTCCGTCGACCGCAACGGCGTGCGTTGGTATCAAATTACCAACATCGCGACAGGATCGACGCCAAGCGTGGTTCAGTCAGGCACCGTTTTCGATAGCAGCGCTGCCATGCTGAATTACTGGATGGGCACGATCATGGTTTCGGGCCAGGGGCATGCGGCGATGGGCTTCACTATCGGCGGCCCCAATCACTACATGGACGCCGCCGCGACTGGCCGATATGCCACCGACACGTCAGGCGCAATGCAAGCGCCCTTCACCTACACCGCAAGTTCCGCACCTTATAATCCAAATGATTTGTCAGTCGCCACCGACCCTCACCGTTGGGGTGATTATTCGATGACCACGCTCGACCCCAACGACGACATGACCATGTGGACGGTTCAGGAATGGGTTTCGTTTTCACAAAACGGCTTCGCGGTGCAAGTCGCCAAACTTCCCGCGCCGGCACCGGCCACTCCAGCCAGTTGCAATCCGTCGGCGATCCCTATTGGTATTACGACCAATATAATTGTCACCGGTAGCAGTGTAAGCGGTTCGGGCTTTTACGATCCCGGCACTGGTTTCTCGAATCGTATCGCCGCCACAATCAACGGAGGTAGCGTCACCGTCAATTCGATCACTTACACCGACCCAACCCACATCACGTTGAATGTTACCGTCGCCTCCAATGCGACA
>JAQGOW010000452.1 GCA_028293405.1 Verrucomicrobiales bacterium | reverse complement strand
AAGGTTGCAGCCGTCGCTGATTTATTATCGATCGTACCGGTACCGGCGAGGCCAGAAACCGTTGGGCTAACCCCGTTGATATCGAAAATGCCCGGGCTGTAAACCCACAAGTCGCCTTTGCCAGTGTTGGGGGTCGCGGAGTTCAAAGGAATACAGCTTGCGTTACCTGCCTGAAGCACGCCGTTGCTTACCGTCGTAATTGCAATATGGGTATTCGCCGCACTGAGACGCAACGTCGACGTATTACCCTTGTTGAAAAAACCGCCCGCTTTACCACCGCTGATCACACCGGACATTATTACGAGATTTCCGGTGCCACCTGCGAATAAGTTAACGTTCGTATTATTTGCCGCAATAGCCATCGTGCCACTGAACGTCACGCCTGCGGGATTGCCCACAATATTGACACCGCCACCGAAAGAGGACCATGTCCATCGATTCGTGATCGTCACTGCTGTCGTTCCCTCCGCCACAAGACCGCAAATCGCCGTTGACGTATTGCTGACAATTAAATTACCGGTGCCGAACGAACTGCCGTTCACAAAGTTCAAAATTCCGCTGAATGCCGGAGAGGCCGCAAAGCCGAACATCGTGCCGCCAGTGTAAGTATTCGTGGCGTTCAAGTAGAGTTGGCCGGTCCCTTCGCAAGTTAGGATCGCTGCACCCGAGATGGGCACGTTAATCTTGGTAAACGCGCCCGTACCAGTGTTAAATCCTTGAGCAGTGGTGCTCGTGCCGTTCATGAAAATGGATCCTGGCCCTGCAATGGTCAGGTTGCACGCACCTGCTCCCGTGACGGCACCGTTAAACACACCCGCAACGGTATGGGCGCTATTCATCGTCACGGTAAACGCGGGAGTCGCGGCGCTGGCACCAGCAGTGAAAGCAGCGGCGTTTCCGACTTCAGGCCACGCAATTTGCGTGGTCAAGGTCGCCGTGCTTGAAGCCCACGTAGAGTTTTCCCAAACGCCCGTATAATCGCTAGCTGTCGTTCCGGCGCCGGCGAGCGGATCCCAGTAGGTCAAAGCGGCGTGGACATTCGAACTGCAAAGCGCAAGTACCAACCCCGTCATGAGCAGCACAAAATGGTGGTTTGATTTCCCGATCAGTTGTTTCATATGAATGCGTTCTGGTTTAACTCAATTGCATCGCGACATTTAAGTCCCCGCGGCAGGACGAATTATTCCAATTCAAGAACTCCCGAGCGAATGCTGCTCTTGGGTTGGGTAAGTTCGAATCAGCAGATTAGCTGGACGAACGAGTCAGGGTCAAGCTTAACCGACATAAATCACGTAGTGGTAAGGTGTTCCCTCACATTATACAAAATTGTGCGGAGAAAGACTAAGTGCCCGAAAATCGCGCTCCCCGGACTCGCATCCTTCAGCGCCGTTGAAATCGTTCAAAATTATTTTAATTTCTAATGCGCTGCATCGTGCTAAACTCAACGCTGGCCATGGAATCGGTCCTCACATCAACTCAGAATGCCGCAGCATCGTCTTCGACGGCTGAAACGGTCGTTTCAGTGCGCGGTTTGACGAAAGTTTTCAAAGATTTTTGGGGCAGGCCCAAGGCGCGCGCTGTCGACAATGTGGATTTCGAGATCAGGCGCGGGGAAGTGTTCGGACTACTTGGGCCAAACGGCTCCGGCAAATCGACAACTGTCAAAATGTTGTTGGGCCTGCTGTATCCGACGAAGGGGCACATTGAAGTTTTCGGCCGCTCACCGCGCCACGTCGGCACCAAGGCGCGCATCGGCTATCTGCCCGAAGAGTCATACCTTTACCGTTTCCTTGATTCGCATGAAACGCTCGGGTTTTTCGGCAGCCTGTTTGATCTGCCTCCGGACCAACGCAAAAAACGAACTGAGGAACTGTTGGACATGGTCGGACTCGGCAACGTACGCACGCGCGTGGTCGGCGAATTCTCTAAAGGCATGCAACGGCGCATCGGCCTTGCGCAGGCGCTGATCAATGATCCTGATCTGGTGATTCTTGATGAACCGACGGCTGGTTTGGACCCTATTGGTTGTCGCGAAGTTAAAGATCTCATTCTTACGCTGAAGAAGCGCGGCAAGACTGTTCTGCTAAGCAGCCATTTATTGTCTGACGTCGAAGACGTGTGCGATCGCGTGGTTATATATTATGGCGGCAAAATCCAGGCGCTCGGGACGTTGAACGAATTGCTGGCCAAGCGGGATTCGGTTCGCATCACAACTCCCGCCCTTCCGCCGCAAACCATGCAACGCGTGCTGGAAATCATCCGACAGGACGCGGCGGCTGATTCAATCCAAGTCGACAACCCGCGTCAGAACCTGGAAAGTTACTTTTTGGAAGTCGTTCGCAACGCGCGCGCGAATTCATCCGAAACCTCTGGCGCAGTTTCTGGAAATCGTGTCGCAGCTTACTTGCGCGGCGATGCTGAAAAGTCCAACGCGCCTCAACAAATTTTGGAACGTTTGACCGCGCAGGAAGCAAAGCCGGTGGAACCCACACCCGCGCCTGCTCCAGTTGAGCCGCCGGTGAATAAAGCGAAGCTGGAATCTTTGGCCAAGCCGACCGAACCTGTGGCAGCCAAACCAGCCGAAGCTACCCCTGCTCCGTCCGACTTGAACAAAGCGAACGAGAAACTTTCGTCGTTGCTCGGTAATAAAAAGCAGTGAACCGCGTCCTTGCCATTTCAGCGCTGACCTGGAAAGCAGCCTTTCGCTATCGACTGTTTTGGTTGCTTTCCGGTTTGCTCGTTGCTGCCGTAATCGGCCTGCCCACGCTCATCAAAGATGACGGCACGGCGCAAGGGCTCACGCAAATTTTACTCACGTACACGTTGACGGCAATTACGGCGATTTTGGGCTTCGCCACGCTGTGGATTGCTTGCGGTTCGTTGGCGCGCGACATCGAGGAGTGCCAAATGCAGATGGTCACAACGAAACCAATCAGCCGCTGGCAAATTTGGATTGGCAAATGGCTAGGAATTCTCGGTTTGAATGCTGTCCTGCTCGGGTTGTCCGGCGCGGCGGTTTTCATTTTACTCACGAATCGCGCCAGTCATCTGCCGGCCGCTGAGCAGAAGGTCTTGCGCCAGGATATTTTCGTGGCACGCGCATCATTAAAACAGCCCC
>JAQGOW010000444.1 GCA_028293405.1 Verrucomicrobiales bacterium | reverse complement strand
GTGGGTTAAAAATATCAAAAAGGCATGAGCTTGAGGTTAAACGCCCGTTCCACAAGCCAAACCGCCGCAACTAAAACAATCGCGCACGAGCCACCTGCAAGCACGATACGCGGATAGAGCCAGGACGAGCGCAACGCATAGGCGATCGGCAAAAAGGCAGAGACGATTGCAAGTTGTCCGGCTTCAACGCCGAGATTGAAACCCAGCACTGTCACGGCAAGGTTCTCGCGCGTGACGCCCATGTCACTTAAGCCGCTGGCGAAACCAAATCCATGAATCAATCCAAATCCAAACGCCACCATCCACTCGCGTCGCGTGAATATCGGAAAAATATTATTGGCTGCCGCAATTACGACGGAGGCCGCAATCGCAGATTCAGTCAGGCGCGAAGGCAATTGCACGACGCCGAGGGTGGCCAACGAAAGTGTGATTGAATGTGCCACTGTGAATGCGGTGACAACTTTGAGCACGTTTATCAAAGCTCTGCGAAATTCTCCGACGGGTTGCCACTGATTTTCACGCCGCCACAAAACCGAGGGCAATAACAGGGCGATCAAAAATAAAATGTGATCAAACCCGCTCCAGATGTGCCAGACGCCTTCGCGGACGAAGCCGAAAAACTGTTTAGTTAAATTTGTTTGCGCCAATTCAAACGTTTGCGTTGGCGCGTCACTTGTTAGATTAATTGTTCGCTGCTGACCATTTGCGTCGAGAGACAGGCGATTCAAGAATTTCGGATTCAGGTCGTAAAATAAATCGCAAGTGACCTGCACGTTTTTTGGTACGCTCGCCAGGTTATCGAGGTTAAACAGCAATCCGACATAAACCCCGTTCAGGTGTGTTTCCAATTTGTGACCCGTCACGCGCACCTGCTTTTCCACACCGTCGGTAATCACATGCAGATGTGGCAACACAAACGCGAGAATCGCATTGTTGTGCGCCTGCAGTTCATCGTCGGAAATCGTCGCGTCATCGTTGTCGTCCAATCCTAGCGCCGTATCTAAATCCTGGACGTTGAGATCCCATTGCCCGGTGACCGCTCCATTGGTCACAGTGAAACTGAGCCAACTATCGTTGGCCTGGTGCCCCCATGCGCGTAAGCCGGCGGTTGCCAAGCATAACATCGCGATTGCCCAAAACTTTTTCGTGAAGAACATCAACGGGACGATTCTGCGCGTTACACTTAACGCGCTCAAGCGTAGGACGTCGGTATTCTTCCAAAGGATACACTCTGGTCGCCCCCACATTTTAGGGTGTGTCTTTTCCGCTTGAAACCGGAAATGCCTTAGTCATTATCGCGGTACCACTAACAACCATCGGGCTCATGAAACAACCAACGCTTACTAAGGTCGGGTTTCTAAAATCGTACGTTCTTCCCGCCATTTTCATATTTCTAATCCCAGGTTTCGGCCTGTGGTTTTTCGATCACGTCGAGAAATGGCACGACGATCATTTTCGCGACCGGTTTGTGGCGCAGATCAAAGCCGACGGCAGCCTCACGGCGGAAGATAAACAACAAGAGATCGATTTTTACAACCGTGTGCCCGTTTCACGGATTCTTGCGTCAAACAAACCAGAAGCAAAACCGATGCAGGCGCAGTTTTCGGGCGTCAGCACGCGCTATGCGACGTTTCGTTGGATGAAACGTGACGCGAAAATTTGCGTCGCGAGCGGACTGTTTGCATTAGTTGCCGTTGGCTTGGGTGTGTTGTGTTCCTTCACGTCGCAAAAAGCTCAATACTGGAGTCTGCGCGTTGGATGGATGATTTTGCGACCGGTCGCGGTCGTTGAAGTTTTAGGGCAGGCAATGTTGGCGTTAGCGCTCTCGTATTGGGTCACGGCATTTTACTTCGAAAGTTATTATCCGAAACTCATCGCGGTCGCCGGATTGTTTGCCGTGATTGCGGTCCTTGTCATCGTTAAGGCGATCTTCACCAAAATTCCGCAGCAAGCTGAAATCGAAGGTCGTTTGCTCACGAAGGAAGCGGCCCCCGAACTTTGGCAACGCGTCGAACAAATGGCCGCGAAACTCAGCATCGCTCCGCCTGACCAAATTTTCGTCGGCATCGATGACAACTTTTTCGTCACCGAAACGTCCGTCACTGTTGGCGACAAGAAATTCACCGGACGCACGCTTTTTGCCAGTATTTCGATGCTCAAGACGATGACGCGCAGTGAAGCGGATGCCGTGCTCGCGCACGAACTCGCGCATTTTAGCGGTGAGGATACCCTTTACTCAAAACGCATCTCGCCGTTGCTCGGTAAATACGGGGCTTATCTCAGCGCTCTTTATCACGGTGGCATCTCGCGTCCAGTGTTTCATTTCATGCACATGTTTTGGAACCTGTATCAACTTTCACTGCGCAAAATCAGCCGTGAACGGGAATTCCGCGCTGATCGCATCGGCGGTGAAATGACCTCGCCGGAAAATATGTCGCGCGCCCTTGTCAAAGTAGCTGCGTACTGTCGCTATCGTGCGCGAGTTCAACGGTCGCTCTTCGGCACCGATGCTAAAGTTGAAGCGATGAACGTTTCCGAACGGCTCGAACGCGGCTTTCCTGAATTCATCACTGCGTGCGTCGGCGGCAAAGAACTCGCGGAATCGCGCACGCCGCATCCGTTCGACACGCACCCGCCGCTATCTGGTCGCATCACTAACCTGGGTTTGCAACCCGAGACAATTCTCCAAACGTCAGTGAGCCTCCCGACGATCGAGAATTCATGGTTTTCGGCAATACAAGACGCCGCCGCGATTGAAGCCGAGCAATGGAAAGAATTCGAAGCGCGCTTCCACAAAGCGCATGAAGAATCGTTGGCGTGGCGTTTCAAACCTGAAGGCGAAAAAGAGATCGAACACGTCAGTAGATATTTCCCGGCCGTAGAATTCAAAACTGC
>JAQGOW010000407.1 GCA_028293405.1 Verrucomicrobiales bacterium | reverse complement strand
TTGACCCAGACATCATGAAAAACTGCACCATTTTTGCCTCATTTTCTGCCTCGTCCCGTGGCCCAGTGCAACCGTTCCGCGAAATCCGCGTGCTCTGCGGTTTTGAAAAAAAGGCAAAAACATGACCAGGAATGACCCAAAATGACCGGAAATGACCCAACCTCACTTTTGCGTTATCATACGGCCGTTTGGTCGTGGAGATACCCAAACTCACGACCCGCTAACTCGAAAACATGACAAAAAAAATTTCAATGTCTTTTGATGGCTTCCAATGGCTTTTAATGGCTTTTAATGCCATTGAGGGGCGGACAATCTGCGAAAATTGGGTTTTACGACGGGGGAAAGGTGTGGCACAGGTATTTTGTTCCATGCTCGAGGTTCAAACCTTTTTTAAGCAGAAGTTCGGCGCGCCGCCTGTGCACATCGTGCAAGCGCCCGGTCGTTTGGAGTTGTTAGGTAATCACACCGACTATAATCAGGGCGTCGTGCTGGCGCTGGCGGTGGATCGCTATATTCAAATCGCGGCGTCGCCGCGCAAGGATGGGCGAATCGAATTAGCTTCGACGGCTTATCCTGACACGGAGACTTTTCTCGCGGATCACATCGAACACAATCCGAACGCGTCGTGGGCCAATTATGTGAAAGGCGTTTTGGATGAATTGCGCAAACGGCGGATTGGGTTCAATGGTTTCAATGCGGCGATTCATGGGAACGTTCCGATCGGCGCGGGCATGAGTAGTTCGGCGGCGTTGGAGGTCGCGACGGCACTGACGGTGCGCGAGATGTTTCCGTATTCGATCACCGACAGCGGCATTGGCCAACCGCCGGCGCGTGATGCTAAGAATAATTTGCCAAGCCTCAATCATAACGAGCGGCTCGCGATGGCGAAGATTTGCCAGGCAGCGGAGAATAATTTTGTGGGTGTGAAGTCGGGATTGCTCGACCAGATTTCGTCGCTGTTCGGCAAAGCGCAGCACGCGATGTTGATCGATTTTTTAAATCTGACGGTCGAGATGGTGCCGATGATTGGAGATATCGTGATCGTCGTTTGTAACTCGGGCGTGAAGCATTCGCTCGTGGGTGGTGAATATAATGAGTTGCGGCGCGAGTGCGAAGCGGCGGCGGCGGCGATTGGGGTGAAGAATTTGCGGGCGGTGGATCCGAAGTTGTTGAACGCGAATAAATCGAAGCTGACGGAGCGGCAATATCAATGCGCGTATCACGTGGTTGGAGAAATTCAGCGGGTGACGGTTGGTGAACGGGCTTTGCGCGGTGGTGACTTTGAGCAGTTCGGACAATTTATGTTCCAAAGCCACGACAGTTCGCGCGACTTTTTTAAGAACAGCACGAAGGAATTGGATTTGTTGGTGGCGCTGGCGCGGAAGCATCCGGCGGGGCTCGGCGCGCGTTTGACTGGTGGCGGGTTTGGTGGCGCGACGATTAATCTCGTGCGACGACTTCAGGTCGAATCGTTCATGGCCGATATGGCGCGGGATTATACGAAGCAAACCGGGATTGAGATGGAGCCGCGCGTTTGCCAGATCGTCGACGGCGCGGGTGCGGTTCTTCGTTAGCTACGGCGTGCTCAGGACGCGGTAGATGCGCGTTACGGAGGAGATTTGATCCGTTACATTTACCGACGTTGTCGCGGCGTTCGTGAGTTTCAGGGTTGGCCAGTTCGAAGTATCGACGCTGGACTGCACGGTGTAGTTTGCCCCCGCCACGGAATCGAACTTGAACACGAACTGGTTTTGTCCATTGATTGAAAAATTTTTCAAGGTGGTCGCAGTGGGCGGAGATATGCCATTTACCACGCTCATGGTTCGGATTTCGCTCAGGGCTGAATTGCCGGCGTTGTCGTAGCCGCGCACCTGCCACGTGTGCGCGCCGGAGGTGAGGTTGAGTAAGACTGGATTGCTGGTCGTGCCGGCGACGCGAACGGAACCGTCGATGATGATGTCGGCGTTTTTCACGCCCGAGAGCCCGACATCGTCGACGAAATAAAATAAGCGCGCTTGCGGGCCTTGAATTTGGTCGCCGTTGAATGGCTCCATCAAAACAACATTTGGCGGGGTCGTGTCGGAGGGATTTTGAATGGGCACTGCAGTGAAATTCGGCGGTGCGGGTTGGGTTCGAATCGCGTCGCGGAAAACGATGTTGCGGTATTGTGGTTCGCAGTTGCCGTCGTAATAAAAGTTTTCGTAGAAGACCGCGTTGTCAGCATCGGCCACATGCGCGGTGTCGGTGAGCGGGGTGATCGTAGTCAGTTGGCCGTTGTAAGTGAGGCGCACGGAGAGTGAGCGGTAGTCGGCGTAACGCGTGTTGGGGTCATCGCGATAGGCGTTGCACGGACCGATGCCGATTTGGCCCCAGGTCGCCGGGAAGCCGTCAGAGGTGGAGGTGACCAGGAGTTCGCGTTTTGTGGGACCGACTCGAATCAAGAGGTGCGCGGATTCCGAAACGGAACCGATGACGCGCACAAACATGTCAATCGCCGCCGTCGTTGAGGTGTCGTTGGTCACCCAATTTGGAACAACGACTGAACCGGAGCGCATCCAAAAGCCGTTGCCGATACTCGTGCCCGAGGTGCCGGAATTTTCGCCGAAGGAATATTGATACTTCGTGTTGATGTGCGGATTGTTCGGGTTCCAACCATTCCAAACAATCGATAGTCGTTCAGTGGGTGTGAGGTTTTGCGGCTGACGGAAAATGGCGACGTAATTGATGGTGTCGCCGGGTTGCACCTGGGTTTTGTCGACCATGAGCCTGACGATTTCAGTGGTTGTTTTGCCGGCGGTCGCGGCGGGTGCGGAGAGAATGGCGATGTTCGTGAATGCTAGGTCGCTTGCGAGATTGGTGCGCACGTAAGAGGAGGCGAGTTGCAACCCGATTGGAAATTCATAGGTGAGTTGCTGGACGAGGTTGCTGAACGCATCGACGGCGGGACCTTTGTCATCGGGATAGTTGTCCGGGAGATAATGGCAGAAGGAATAGGCGGGTTCGAACTTCAGGAGGTTTTGTGTGAAGCAGCGACCGGTGCTGTCGGTTGCGATCAGGTCGGCATCGATGGGCACGTAAGCGCGGAACAGGCCGTTGGCGGCGGTCGTGATGGTCCAATTTGTAACGCCATATCGCACACAGGCAACATTCGCGGCGAGGGCGGTGCCGGTTTTGCAGTCGTAGATTTTTCCTTGCACGAGTGATTTGAAAACGGGGGGCTGACGCGGACGAGGGGTGTTTTCGAAATAAATCGGACTCGCGTAGGCGGCGACCCAGATTGTTTCGTTGCCGGCAACTCGGACCATGTAGGAGACGTTTGTGGTTTCACTGACGGTCGTTTGAATCAGCGCAGTGGGATTGTTTACGTTCCATGTTTGAACGACTTGGCCGTTGCGAATGAGATCGATGGTGACAATTTTGGTGGGAACGGTGCCGTCAAAGGTGGTTGAGCCGAGTGTCCAGGGATTGAATTTGTAACTGGCTTCGATACGCAACGTGTGTTGTGCGCCGTCGGCGGGGAGTGTGTCGCCGCTGATGGCGTTGTCGATCGAGAACGCAACCATTGGGCCGGTCGTGCACATGACGCGGCCTTTGCGGATGGCGTTGCAGATAGCGGCGCGTGACACGGGGTTGCCTTCCAACTGGAAAAAATTCATCCACAGGCCGAGACCTTTGTTGCCGTTATTCGCGCGGTCGAAACAAAAATCCGAATCGCACAGGAGCGGGATTTTGTAACCCAACGAGAGCAGTTTCAGGTAAGACGTCAGGTTGATTGGTTTGTAGGGTTCGTCGGATACGCCGCTAAAAGCATCGAGCAGATGGCCGGCCAGTGCTTCGATGGGGAAATCTTTGAAGTGGTTGTTGATCGGGTAGGCGGCGTATTGGCCGTTGTAAAGACGGGCGGGAAAAAAACGGTCGGGATGAACGGGATAACTGACGCCGCCTTGTTCGTGCACATTATAAACGCCCCACGGATATGGAATGGCACTACGGATCGACCATGGATCGTAGAGAATGGCGATATGATGGCCCCATTGATTTTTTGGTTCTTCGATTCCGTCCCAGATTTTGCACTCGGAATTATCATACGGCTTCCAGACATCAAACATTTGTTGGCGAGTGAGTGTGACGGCGCCGTAGTGTTCCTCGGCGAGGGAGGCAAAGGTCATTCCACCTGCGGCGCACATGGTGAAGACTTCCGACGGCGTGTGCGTTACTTCGTTTTCGCCGTGATAATAATGCAAGTGCGCGTCACCGCCGCGCCAACCTCGGCTGAAGAAATCCAGTTGCGGTTGAAGGGTGACGTTGATGGTGTTGGTGACGTTCGCCTGGGAAAGATTCGTTGTGATCGTTTGCGGCAAATAATCCGGGCCTTTGCCGATGGTGATTTGGGTGGTGCCGGTGAGGACGGCGATGGCGTTGGTTGGGTTAACGGCTTTGCCGCGAATGGTTACCACCGGCCACGATGAACTGCCCCATTCGCCGGAGACGTAGGTGCCGTCGGATTGTTTAATGATTGCGCGCACACA
>JAQGOW010000406.1 GCA_028293405.1 Verrucomicrobiales bacterium | reverse complement strand
GCCGTGGGCTAAAGTCCATCGCTGCTCCGCAGCTTGCATGAAGGTCACTTTTAAAGAAGCATTCCGGTTCTGGCTCAAGCTGGGGTTTATCAGCTTTGGCGGGCCGACCGGACAAATTGCGATCATGCACGCGGAGTTGGTCGACAACAAAAGGTGGATCAGTGACTCGCGGTTTTTGCATGCGCTCAATTACTGCATGCTGCTGCCGGGGCCGGAGGCGCAGCAATTGGCGATTTATGTTGGATGGCTTTTGCATCGCACGTTGGGCGGTATCGTGGCGGGCGCGTTGTTTGTGCTTCCGTCGATGTTTATCCTATGGGGGCTCAGTTACGTTTACGTCGCATACGGAAACGTGGGTTGGATCGCAGCGGTGTTTTACGGTTTGAAACCGGCGGTGCTGGCGATCGTGGCGTCGGCTGTGATTCGAATTGGAAAGAAGGCTTTGAAGAATGGAGTGATGTGGACGATTGCGGCGGTGGCGTTCGTCACCATTTTCTTTTTCAAGGTTCCATTTCCGGCAATCATTTTGAGCGCGGGTTTGATTGGGTTGATTGGAGGAAGGTTTTGGAAAGATACGTTTTTCGTGATCGGTCACGGCAAGGCAGGCGCGGAGCAAACGGTTATCAGCGACACCGAAGCATCGCCGCAACACACGAAGCCTTCACTCGCACGCGCGCTCAAGGTCTGCGCTGTGTGCCTTTTGCTTTGGTGGATTCCGATTGCGCTCCTCCATGCATGGCTCGGTTCAGGTCACGCGCTGGTTCGAGAAGGAATATTTTTTAGCAAGGCGTCGATGGTGACCTTTGGGGGCGCGTATGCGGTGCTGCCGTATGTTTCGCAGCAGGCGGTGGAAAATTATCACTGGCTGAATGGCGCTCAGATGCTCGATGGTTTAGGTCTCGCCGAAACGACGCCCGGGCCGCTGATCATGGTGCTGCAGTTCGTTGGGTTTGTCGGCGGTTGGAATCAACCGGGCCAATTGTCACCACTTGCGGCCGCGACTTTGGGCGCACTGATCACAACATGGGCGACGTTTGTGCCATGCTTTCTGTGGATTTTCCTCGGCGCGCCATATATCGAGCATCTGCGCGGGAACGTAAAACTGACAACGAGTTTGTCAGCGATCACTGCAGCGGTTGTCGGCGTTGTCCTCAACCTAGCGGTTTGGTTTGGATTGAACATTCTGTTTCCGCAGCACGGGCATGTTGACTGGTTTGCGGTTGTCGTTGCCGTCACTGCGTTGTTCGGGATCGTGAAGTGGAAATGGGGTGTCATTCCGGTGGTGATCGGAGCCGGGTTGGTCGGGCTTTCATTTCGAACGTTGGTAGTTCAATGATGGCGAACGAAGGTGGCGAGCATCTGCGGCTATGGTAAGTTGCATCGAATGATTCTTGTGACAACGAGCACCGCGCAACGGTTGTTGTATTTCAAATACGTCGGCAAAGTGACCGCCGCAGAGATGCGCGGTAAGTTCGACGAGGTCCAGAATTCATTGCTCACACTCGCAGCGGGATTCCGGTTGCTGAGCGATTTCGAACAGCTCGATTCTATGGAGAACGAGTGCGTTCCAGAAATCGGACGGGTAATGGACCTGCTGAAAGGAAGCGGCCTCGAACTTGTCGTCCGCATTGTTCCGGACCCAAGGAAGGATATCGGGTTGAACATTCTCGCTGTTTTTCATTATGGCCGCGAGGTGCGCGTGGTCACCTGCGACTCGACGACCGAAGCGTTTCAACTGCTCAAGCTTTAGTTGGTGGCAAATCGTGACAAACCGCTTGCTAACGCGTGCGGCTCTGCTGGAATGCCTCACATGGCGCAACGCGTTTTAATCGCTCCTGATAAGTTTAAAGGCACGCTTTCGGCCAGCGAAGCAGCGAAGGCGATTGCGCGCGGGTGGAGGGCTGCACAGCCCAACGATGAACTGACGCTTCTGCCAATGAGCGATGGCGGAGATGGATTCGGCGAGGTGATGGGCCGAGCCATGGCCGCTGAAAAGCGAGTTGTTGAAACGGTGGATGCGGCTGATCGGCCTATCGAAGCCGCGTGGTGGTGGGATGCGAAAATAGGAACGGCAATCGTTGAAGCGGCTTTGGTCAACGGATTGGCGATGTTGCCGCATCGGAAGTTTCACCCGTTCCAATTGAACACTTTTGGGCTTGGACGGGTTTTGCACACGGTCGCGCGAGCTGGAGCGAAACACTGCGTCGTTGGTATCGGCGGGAGTGCGACCAATGATGGTGGGTTTGGGTTGGCACGCGCACTTGGATGGAAGTTTTTTGCCGCGGACGATCGCCCGAATTGCGCGCCGACGAATCAGCTTGATGAATGGTGGCAGCTTTGGAGGTTGGCGCGCATCGAGAAGCCCGCGTATCCACTGCAGTTGAAGATCACGGTCGCGGTTGATGTTAAAAATCCGTTGCTCGGGCCGAGTGGTTGCACGCGCGTTTACGGGCCGCAAAAAGGTTTGGCCGAATCTGATTTTGTTTTGGCGGAGGGGTCGCTTGAGCAGCTGGCGCGCATCTACAAGCGGCAGTTTCGTCGCGATTTCTCGAAGGTTGCCGGTGCTGGAGCGGCTGGCGGGCTTGGATTTGGGTTGATGGCTTTTGCTGATGCGAAGATCGCGAATGGATTCGAGTTGTTTGCCAAACATACGAAGCTGCGCGATAAGATTCGTGAGGCGGACCTGGTTATCACTGGCGAAGGTGCGGTGGATCAACAGACGTTTATGGGCAAAGGCGTTGGGCAACTGGCAACCCTGTGCAAAAGGAATCGGGTGCGGTGCATTGCATTGGCTGGTGTTGCGAATGTGCCGATGAAACAAAAGTTGTTCTCGGAAGTTCGTGCGCTCACGGAAATCACGACTGCTGAAAAGGCAAAAAAGAACGCCGCCCGTTACTTGGCGGCGTTGGCTAAAAAAACGGGAGCGGACTCCCCTGCCCGCTAAGGCAAAGTTTACTTCATCATCTTCAAGAGCGTGTCAGCCATTTCCGAAGGCGTGCTTGCCACGGCGATACCCGCGTCTTTGAACGCAGCGATTTTTGCTTCAGCCGTGCCTTTGCCGCCACTGACGATTGCGCCGGCATGACCCATGCGGCGTCCCGGAGGGGCGGTGGTTCCAGCGATGAAACCGGCGACGGGTTTCTTGCAATTGTTTTTGATCCACTCGGCCGCGTCTTCTTCGGCTGAACCGCCGATTTCGCCGATCATGATGATGCCGGTTGTTTCGGGGTCGTCGTTGAACATTTTGATGATGTCCAGGTGTGACGTGCCATTCACTGGATCGCCGCCGATGCCGACGCAGGTCGATTGGCCAACACCGCGACAGGTCAGTTGCCAGACGGCTTCGTAGGTCAACGTGCCGCTACGAGACACGACGCCGATGTTTCCTTTTTTGTGAATATATCCCGGCGAAATGCCGATGCGGCAACCGCCTTGCGAATCTTTGCCGGTGCCAGGCGTGACAACGCCCGGACAGTTCGGCCCGATCAAACGGGTTTTCTTACCGTGCATCGCGCTCTTCACGCGAACCATGTCATTGACGGGAATGCCTTCGGTGATGGCGACGGCGAGTTCGAGACCGGCGCCGACTGCTTCCAAAATTGCGTCAGCGGCAAATGGTGGTGGGACGAAAATGGCGGACACGGTTGCGCCGGTTTGCTTCGCCGCTTCGGCGACGGTGTCGAAGATCGGAATTTTTTTGCCGTTGTGTTCGAACGACTGGCCGCCTTTGCCGGGCGTCACGCCAGCGACAACTTGCGTGCCGTAATCGATGCTGAGTTGGGTGTGGCGCGCACCGAAACTACCGGTGATGCCTTGAACGAGAATTTTTGTATCGGGCTTAACGAGAATGGCCATAGAAATTTATAAACCTTTGCGCTTGTGAATGACGACGGTGTTGCCGTCCGGGTCGAAAACAGGGACCATTTTGCAAATGGGCCCGTCCCATGGTTCCATGCGGAACTTTACGTTGTTGTCGCGAAGCTTCTTTACAGCGGCATCGAAATCTTCGACTTCAAGAGCGACGGAACAACCGTCGGGACTTGGCTTCCATTGTGGCGCGGATCCGATCGCCACACAGTGCGGACCGAAAGCGTATTCGGTCCATTTGCCGTGTTCGGATTCGTTTACAGTGGTCGGCTCCAACCCGAGCACGCCTTCATAAAATTTGCGGGCGCGTGCCATGTCAGTCACCGCGTAACACGAGAATGCGATTTCGGTGATTTTCATTTCGACCCTCTTAAACTTTGACGGCTTTGACAACTTTTTGCGCGGCGTCGGCCATTGAATCGCCGCTGATGATTGGCAGACCGGAATCTTTTAGGATCTGTTTGCCGATCTGAACGTTGTTGCCTTCGAGGCGAACGACGAGCGGGAGTTTCAAGCCGGTTTCTTTGACGGCTGCAACGATGCCGGATGCGATGATGTCGCATTGCATGATGCCACCGAAAATGTTGACGAGAATCCCTTTCACGTTCGGATCGCTCAAAATGATTTTGAACGCGGCCGTGACCTGGTCTTTGGTCGCGCCGCCGCCCACGTCGAGGAAGTTGGCCGGTTCGCCGCCGAAATGTTGGATGATGTCCATCGTGGCCATCGCGAGGCCGGCACCGTTAACGAGACAGGCGATGCTGCCGTCGAGCTTGATGTAGTTGAGATTGAATTTGCTGGCTTCGATTTCCAGCGGCGCTTCTTCGGCGAGATCGCGCATCGCCTGGATGTTCGCGTGACGATAGAGAGCGTTGTCGTCGAGACCGATTTTTGCGTCGACGGCGGACAGCACTTCTTTTCCGTCGCGACCGACAATGATGCAGAGCGGGTTGATTTCAACCATGCTGGCGTCGCATTCCCAAAACGTCTTGTAGAGCGCGGCGAAAAACTTCGCACCCGCAGCGATCAGATCGCCTTTCAAACCAAGAGCAATCGCGAGCTTACGGCCCTGGTATGGATAAAAACCAACGGCGGGATCGATCGTTTCTTTGATGATTTTTTCGGGATGTTTCTCGGCGACTTCTTCGATGTCCACGCCGCCTTCGGTGCTGACCATGATGATCGGCTTGGAGGTGTTGCGGTCGAGCAGCGCGGCACAATAAAATTCTTTTTTGATCTGAGGCGCGCCGGCGACGAGCACTTTGCTGACGAGTCGACCGTCAGGGCCGGTTTGCTTGGTCACGAGGACCTGGCCGAGCATTGCTTTGGCGTGTTCGTAAATTTCGTCAGCGCTTTTGGAAAGTTTAACGCCGCCTTTGAACCCGCTCTTGAACGTTCCTTTTCCGCGGCCGCCGGCGTGGATTTGCGATTTGATGACAACCATCGTTTCGCCGCTCGCAAAAATTTTCTCGGCGATTTTTTTTGCGGCCTCTGGCGTATCTGCCACTTCACCGAGAGGAACTGGAACGCCGTATTGGGCGAGGAGCTGCTTTGCTTGATACTCGTGAATGTTCATTTTTTAAGCTTGCGCTGAGAATAGGTAGTCTCAAATTGGCCACGACGTTAGTCAACCTAAACAAAGGATAATATGAAACCTCATCGCGCTACGCTGATTTTGGTGTTGGGAATTCTCGGACTCGTTATCTGCGGCCCACTTGGAATCGCAGCATGGGTCATGGCCAACAAAGATCTCCGCGAAATGGACGCCGGAACGATGGACCCGAGCGGACGCGGCACGACCAACGCAGGACGCATCTGCGGCATTATCGCAACCATCTTGACGATCATTGGTGTCGTACTCGGAATTGTGTTTGTTGTTCTCGGAGTTGGCAGCGCGATGATGAGCGGCGGCCATCATTAACCGAAATCCGGACTAACGCTCCGACAGCGGAACGACCTTCAACCCCACTGGGCCACTGTAGGCACTTTGGGGTCTGATGAGTCGATTGTCCGCGAGTTGTTCCAATACGTGCGCTGTCCAACCGGCGGTGCGCGCGATTGCAAAAATCGGCGTGAACAAATCGGTGGGTACGTCGAGCGAGTAATAAACGGTCGCGGAATAGAAATCTACGTTGGCGTGGAGGTTCTTGCGTTTGAGCATCAACTCCGCGATGCGATCGCTCATCTGAATCCACTTGGGCTCGCCAAGTTTCGAGCTCAGGATTTGCGCCATTTTCTTGAGATGCGGGGCACGAGGGTCGAGCGTTTTGTAAACGCGATGGCCGATGCCCATGATCTTCTTCTTTTGCGCGAGGCAATCTTCCACGTAGGCGTCGACTTTATCGAGCGAGCCGATTTCCATGAGCATTTTGATGACGCCTTCATTGGCGCCGCCGTGCAACGGACCTTTCAAGGTGCCGATTGCGCTGGTGATGGCGGAATACATATCGCTCAAGGTCGCGATGGTGACGCGGGCGCTGAAGGTTGATGCGTTCATGCCGTGGTCGGCGTGCAGGACGTAACAGAGATCGAGCGTGTTCGCTTTTTCGGCGGAAGGTTTTTCGCCGTCGATCAGATACAAAAAGTTCGCGGCTTCGCCGAGTGTCGGGTCAGGCGGCAGAATGCTTTTGCCCTGGCGAATGCGATGGAAGTAAGCGGTGATGATCGGGATTTGAGCGATGAGGCGCATCGCTTTGCGGCGCTGGCCATCTTGCGAGTTGTCATCGCGCTCAGGATCGAAACAGCCCAAAGCGGACACGGCCGTGCGGATGGCATCCATCGGCGGCGTGTCTTTGGGGATTGTTTTGAGAATATCAACGATGCCTCTGGGCAGCTCGCGGTCGCCCGCCAGGATGGCCCGGAAGGCGGCGAGTTCATCGCGCGTGGGCAAGTGATTGCGATGGAGCAGGTGGACAACTTCTTCGTACGACACTTTGCCGGCGAGTTCGTTGATGTCGTAACCGCAATAAATCAATTCACCCTTTTCACCGCGGACGTCGCTGAGGCGCGTTTGAGCGGCAACAACTCCGTCGAGTCCTTTGGTCACTGGTGAGATAGGGGTCGTGGCACTTTCCATAATCAATACTTCAATAAATTGGGCGAAACCAAGGTTGTCAATTTAGGTATCGCGCCACGAGGCGTCAAAGGAAAACACATCGCGGGGTTGACACCTGTCAAGGAGGCCGTCGGACTTGCCGACGAGGCCTCCAAGTTGGGCGGCCCAGCGTGAGTGGTTAGTGGGAATGATGAGTCAGTGTCAGTTAGTAAAGGTCCTTCAAGGGCATTAAAAGCCACTGAAAGCCATCAAAAGCCATTGAAATTATTTTTGTCATGTTCGAGTTAGCGAATCGTGAGGTTGGGTATCTCCCCGACCAAACGGCCGTTTGATAACGCAAAAGTGAGGTTGGGTCATTTCCGGTCATGTTTTTGCCTTTTTTTCAAAACCGCAGAGCACGCGGATTTCGCGGAACGGTTGCACTGGGCCACGGGACGAGGCAGAAAATGAGGCAAAAATGGTGCAGTTTTTCATGATGTCTGGGTCAA
>JAQGOW010000383.1 GCA_028293405.1 Verrucomicrobiales bacterium | reverse complement strand
GCTTCGCGAACGTGACCTTGTAACCAATCGCACCAACCGCGGTCGAGATACGTTTTGCCAAGCAGCGGGCTTTGTGGAAAATCAACGATGACACGTCCAAAATTCGTCGCGGCTAACTGCAGAAGGTTAGTGGCGGCGCCAGAATCAGCCGAGGCTTGCGAGCGTGTCGCTGTGTCATAAGCCTTCAGCTCCAATTCGCCGAGAGACAACCGCGCGACGTCGAGCGAGGGATCCTTTGGACGTTGTTCGATGAACGTCTCGAGATGTTTGATGGCTTCGTCCGTTTGTCCGAGTTTCAGCATCAATTCGATCGTCTTGAAGAGCGATTGGCGTTGAATGTTGGTTGGCAAATCTTCCGCCAGGTTATTCGTGTAAGACTGCAAGGCGTCGCTGTAGCGATCCAGTTTTTCCAGGATTTCAGCTTCAAGAAATTTCGATTCAGCCATCCATTGGCGCTGGCCCTTCGCAGCGCTGAGCATCGTGGTGGTGTTCATCAACGCCGCTTGCGTTTTTCCCGCGACAAATTGAATCCGGCACAGCAAATAATACCTGCGCCAGTTCGCCTCTTTCATCGCAGGATCAACCTTCATCGCGCGCACAACCTGCTCGGCATCCGCATTGCGACGTTCGCGGAACAACGCTTCGGCGAAGAGCAGGAAGCCATCGACGCCGATGGCACTATCCGGCTGAGTGCGCGCAGCGGTCTGAAACGAGCCGTCGGATTTTTCAAGCAGTTGAATGACTTTCGGCCAGTCGCTCAAAAGCGAATAGGCTTTCGCCTGCGAAAATGCGGCTTCAAGACGATGAGATGAGCGCGGGAAATTCTGCAGCAGACCACCGAAAGCATCAGCGGCCGCGCGGTAATCCGTTTTTTCGAAAAGAGAACGCGCGATCCAAAACTGATATTCGTCCGCGGACCCGTTGGCGTTCGTCGTGTTCTGTTGCAACAAGGTGATGGCACCAACGTAATTGCTTTGATAAAAGCGCGAGCGCGCCTGAAATAGAATCGCGAGCGGACGATGGACCGAATTTGTATACGTCGCGACGAAGTTGCTGAACCCGGCTTCGGCGCGGTCGTAGAAGGTGGTGTCGAACAATCGAGCGGCAGCCGAAAACACGTTCGTTTCCGAAGGCGCAGCCGACGATGAAAATGACGCGAGCGCAAACGCCAGAAACACCCATGCTACCCGTTGTTTGAGACTCTTAACCGTCACGCGCCGCATTATCCGACGCCGTGCATTAACTTACGATTCAAAAATGTGTAAAGGTGGCCGATGAAGTAAGTGCGACCGACGTACTGAAACAAAAGAGCTTTGCGTAGAACAGTGAATCGTTAGATCCGTTTCGCGTTCCCTCTTTCGAGGATTACTAGCGGTTCTGCGCAAAGCTCTAAAACCAACCCTAACATTCCTAAGCCCTGTTTCCCTGCCAAAATCCCTGTTGCGTGTCCCTTTTTCCCTTCTCCTACCCACGCAGAACCTCGGACTGGTTTGGGTTTTTGGCAAGGCACTAAGTTCGTGAGAAAGCTCGGTCAGTAAATAGAACGGCCCCCGCGAACTACTAGTCGTGCGTGAATTGCAAACGGGCCACAGCCTTTGGATCAATCTTCGCTTTTCCAAACGACGGACTCGTCAGTGTCATCGCGTCTGAAGACCAGGTTTCGAGTTGACCGCTGATAGTGTACCCAGGCGTGAGCAGAACTTTGACCGGTTGCGAGTTCGTCTGTGCTGATGACAAAGTCTGGCTGGCAAAATCGATTTGGCGCAGTTGCGATATAGGAAGTTGCGGTGTGGAGTTGCCGGTCGCGATGGAAAGTTTGCCGTTGTTAATCGATTCAATCTGGCCGTTCAACCGCGTGCCGTCCGCGAGACGAACGCTATCGGTCGGCCGATGCGTTGGCGCAGGCGTTGGTTGTTCGAGTTGTCCGTCCCATGGGCGAATGCGAATGTTGCTCAGCTTGATCGACCCCTGGCCTTGGTGCACAAAACGCATTGCGGTGCCTTGACCGGCGAAGCCGTCGGGATCCGTCCATTCCTTCACGAGCACACCATTGATGAGCAGCGCGAGTTTGTGATCGCGTTTGCTGGCGCGCAGATCGAAGTGTGCGCGATTGCGCTGCATTAACGCGGGAACGGCAATCGCGCCAAGCGACTTGAGCGGATCTTTCTTTTTGATCGGCATCATGTCGAGGTACGAACTGTTCACCTGAAAACTGTAGAACCCGCCGAAGTCTGGCGCCGTTTCCTTCGACGCGAGGCTGACCGGTTGTAGCGAATCCGTGTAAAGCGCGATCGCCATGTGGAGCGTGGATTTCCAAACGAGATCAAATTCAATTTGCGCGGTGTCCGGCAAGTGGAGGTCGCGGGCGATCGACGCGGCTTTGGTCGCGTAAAATGCGCCGTTGCGGAATGTGAATTGGCCTGAATCACCGACCGGCACCGCGATGGACTTGCCTTGCGCCCACCCCTCGATGGCGCTCGGACCTTCGAAGAGCGCCGGCTGCGAAGGTGGAACGATCACGAGCGATTCCAACATCGCACGCGACAAGCGAAGCTGGCCCGCATACACGGTGTCGAGCACGAC
Source organism: Verrucomicrobiales bacterium (assembly GCA_028293405.1). Taxonomy (GTDB): domain Bacteria; phylum Verrucomicrobiota; class Verrucomicrobiia; order Limisphaerales; family Palsa-1400; genus JAICXV01. The sequence continues at coordinate 4,249 of JAQGOW010000383.1, read as the reverse complement.
GGAATCTTTGTCGCACGAAATGAGGTTGCCTTTGAGCGAATCGCTGTTCACGAAATCGACTTTGCAATTGTTCGTTTCCTCAAGCGATCTACGCGTGCTCGAGAGGTCAATTTGCGTGATGTTGGTGGACTTGAAATCGATGGGTGCCGCCGAGTCCGGATGTTGCCAGCGGATTTCACGTTGCGATCCGATGCTGATCAATTTGCCGTACAGAAAATCACCGTTCGTGAACAGCACGCTGTCCGAAGTGTTGCTGAGCGGAACAGAAACGTCCGGCAGTTCGTTGACGATCGTTGGCGAATTGAAAATCAACACGCCGTTGCCCTGCACCTGAATTTGCCCGCCGCCGCGAAGGATAATGCCTTGCCCCAAGGCGCAGGAGCTGATCGCGCCGGCACAGAGCATGAGCGCACAAAATTTATTCATTGTCGCCACCTCCGAATTCGTCGGGCACAGCAGTGAGAGCGTCACCGCGGCGCTTGTCTAAATTGAATTCCATCTCGCGCACCGTTTGGGTTTGGAACGATAGCGGGCCGAAGATCGAGCTCTCGCCCGATACCTGGTCTTTATCCCAACTGGCGAGCCGGAACGAAATCATGCCGCCGCGCAGAAAGTATGCGCGCACTTCCCATGGACCACGTTGTTGCTGAGTGTTCGGTGTGGGCGCGAAAGTGATCTGGCGCACGCGCTCCATCGGGACCTGTAGATTGTTTGTGCCGGCAGTGAGCGAAACTTTGCCTGCGTCGAACGCAGTAATTTTGCCTTGGGCGCGATCGCGGTTGGCAAACAAAACCGAATCGGCGTTGGTTTGCGTGAGTGGATTTGTGTCTGGCTCGAACCTGCCTTGCCACGAGCTGATGCGCAGATTGCTGATGCGCACGGGTTGGCCGCCGCCAATATTTTCAAAGAGCAAACCAGTGCCTTTGGCCGCGAAGCCGCTGCTATCCTTCCAACGCTTGGCGACTTTGTTGTCGGCCATCAACGTGATGCTCGCGTCTTCTTTATTGGCGTGAATAGTGATGTGCACGCGATCTTTGTTGTCCGGATGCGCGAGAACGGCGCTGCCCATATCGACCGGCGAAACACCGCGTTGCGCACGGCGCAATTGCGCGTTATCGGCGGAGAAGGTGAAAATGTAACCGTCGTTGCCAAAATCCAGGCGGTCGATTGAATCGGTGTAGAGACTGAGCATCAGGTTTTGATAGGTCGCCTTTGAGCTGAGATCAAATTCAACCGTGCAGGAATTCGTGAGGTCAAACTTGCGCCCGAGCGTGCCAGCAGCTCCGAACAACGAGCCGTCGCGATACCACCAATTGCTCGCGCCACCCGGAACACCGCTGACGCTCCACCCTTCGAGTTCAGTCGGGCCTTCGTAAACCACACGATACCCGCGCGAAAGAAACGTGATTGATTGCACGGCTTGCCGCGGGATCTTCAAAACGCTGCCGAACCAGGCGGTGAGTTCCAGTTGCTGATCGTTGAGCGAATTCAACACACCAAAAACTTCGTCGCCATTGAAAAAACGAAAGTGGCAATTGCCGGATTCGTTGCTGGTCGGCAGCGCTTCGGCTTTTGAGAATCGGATGAAATCGACGTGATTAGGTTTAAAAGCGATTGGCTGAACCACGTTCGGATTCTCCACGCGCACTCCAGTGTTGGTGTTCATGGCGGTGACTTGGCCGTGCAGAGCGGAGCCGTCGAGAAATTGCAGCAGGTCGCCAGAAACAGGCGGAGGCGCAGCGGTCTGTTTTGCAGACGCGCTGACGCAAAAAAGCAATCCAAGCACCAACGTCCAAGCTCCAGAGAAGTTTCTCCGTGCTCGGGACATCGAGGTTGAACGCTTTTCTCTACCGTTCATAGATCGGCAAATAACGATAATTCAACGCGAGCGACAACAGCGACGCCGACGTCGCGAACACCGCGCCGAATTGGCCATCCCAATTTCCATCGACACTCTGCGTTGTTTTCAACGTCTTGATGTTGTCGCGATTCCAGGTTTGCCATTCTTGAGGTGAACCGTGGAAAAACGCTTGCGACGCGTAATAGCCAAAGTACTCCGGGTACTGCGATTCGGTGCGCGCTTTTTTCAAATATTCGAAGCCAGCTTTAAATGCCGGCGAATCCTTTTCCTTGGCGAGCGCGAGGACCAAACATCCGATCGCCGCACGCGGCCCGTTCGGACCGACGGGCGAGGTATAACCGAATCCGCCTTCCGGCGTTTGCATCGAAATGAAAAACTTAACGCCGTTTTGGATCGCCTTTTCCGGAACGGGAACACCCGCATTGCGCGCGGCGAAAAGCGCCACCATTTGCGCGCCGCTGACTGTGGTATCGGCATCGGTGCTTTGCGGTGAGTAACGCCATGCGTGATTGGCGTTTTTTTCCTGACTGTCGACAATCAGTTCGATTGCCTTCTGCAGTGCAGGCCCGAGTCGCGGGTCATCGACGGTCCCGTAAGATTCCGCGAGCGCCAGCGTGCTGAACCCGTGATTATACATCGAGTTGCCGATATAACCGGTCTTCGCATCCTGCTGTTTCAAAACGAAATCAAGGCCGTGTTTGATGGCAGTGCTGTAAGGGCCAAAGTTCGGATCATCGCCGTGCGCGAGCATCGACACCACAGCAAGCCCAACGACCGCCGGGTCGGAACCGTGAGTTGCGTCCGGCCAATTTCCTGCGGGCAATTGCGCCTTCGCAAGGTAATCGAGCCCTTTCACGTAAATGCGTTCCACCTCAACCGGCATCGAGCTCGATTGATAAAGCTGTTGCGCCCGCGCGCAGGTGGCGAGCGTCATTGAAGTGAGCAGGGCAAGCGCGGCTCTAGTGAGTGTTTTGTTCGATGCCACGATAATAATTTTCCAATGCGTCGCGAAATTCTGCCGGTGCATTTTCAATGACGCCGCTGGCTTTGCCAACATTTCTCGCCGCCGCGCCTTTGCCCTGAACATTACCATTGATCGGCCCGCCCGCACGATTGGCTGTGCCGCCGCTGGTATTGCCGCCGCCACTCGGGTTCTGCATCGGCTTGCCCTGGCTTTCGCGCGCGTTCTTCATCATCTGCATGAGAAAGGCCATGTCCTCGGCGCTGGCTTGTTGCTCGCCTTCCTGTGGTTTCGATTGCGGTGGCGGTCGTTTCGCCTGTTCGTTGATTAAGTTGATCAAGTCCGTCATTAGGTCAACCGACTTCACTTGGGCTTCGTCAGTCGTTTTGTCGGTCTGCGGTTTTTCCAACAGGCCCTGCGTCTCAGTTAAAGCGTCGTAGGTTTCTACGAACGGCTTCATCAAAGATGGAATCTCGTTGTCCTTCCCCAACCCATCGAGCTTGTCAGCAATTTCTTTTTGTTGTCCCGCCAGATTTTTGGCGCCGTTCTTGTAATCGGTTTCCTTGCCGCGATTCTCGTTCAGCAAACTGGTTTGATCGCGCAAAGTCATTTCGCTCTCCCGTAAGCGCAACAGCGCGACCAACGTTTTGGTCATGTCGTTCTTCTTCGTTCCGCCTTTGCCTTTGCCATCGCCGCCGTCGGAATCTTTTTCGGGCTCAAGTTTCTTGGCCCAATCCTCAAAACGTTTCGACCACTCGCTCAGGTCGTTGGCAGATTGGAGAACGATGTTGTCGCGAATTTCCCCACCCAGCCGGTCGAGTTCATCCGACGTGCGCGATTCCTTCATCGCTTTACTGACCTCGAGGTAATTGGCTTTGCCGGTGCGCTCCGAAAAACGGCTGATCTCCGTTTGCAGTTTGTTGGCTTCCTGTTGAACCATTTGTTGGCCGTTGGCCAAAGTGGAGTCCTGCTGCTTCAATTTATCCGGCAATTCGCTCGGCAGGAGGCCAACAGTTTCCTGCGCGTTTTTCTGCAAGTCGCCGCTGATTTCAGTCTCACGCGCGCCAGCGCGGCGGAGTCGTTCCGCGAGCGTTAGCGCCTGCAACTGGTCAAGATTCTCTGAGGCCTTCTGCTGCATCTTTTGCAACGCTTCCAACGCCTCCTGCGCCTTCTGCAAAGCCTTCGCCATATCCTGTTGGCGCGATTCCGAATTCTTCGAACTTTGCTGCGCCGATTGCATCGACTTCGCAGCGTCGCCCATTTTTTGTTTCGCGAGCTGCTGCCATTGCTGCAAAGTCTTGCTCCAATTCTGCACCGTATCTTCCTTGAAGATCGGGTTCTTCATCGCTTCCTGCAAAACGCGTTCGCCCTGTTTGGCAAGATTCTGCAAATCGTTCGCGTTGCGATTCTGGTCGTCCTTCGTTTGG
>JAQGOW010000372.1 GCA_028293405.1 Verrucomicrobiales bacterium | reverse complement strand
GTCGGATCTGTTGGACCGACGTAGGTATAGAACTCATAGCGGCGCGTGATAACTTCGTCACCATTCATCAAAGCCTCTGGCGCGTTGCTGACGATCATCGACCCCTTGCTGCCACCGCCTTTGTGTCCACCACCGCTGCCAAATTCCTGCTGGACTAACTCGAACTCGGCTTCGATTTCGCTCGCCTCGCCATTGCGCCAGGATTTTTCATTTGGAAAATTTGTGTCGTCGGACATGAGATTTCGAAGCTCGATCGGGCGGTTGGTGTGGGAAATGGTTTTGATTGATTTGACCCACGCTGCGGGACCGAATCCTTCAACGGGTTCAACTTCCACTTGGGGAGGCTCGACTTGAGCTTGGACCGCCGGCGGCACTCCGAGCACGGGCGGATAATATGCGAAGATCGGAGTCGAAACGAGTACCGGCGGCCCATGCACCAGATGGCCGGTTCCGTCATCCAACAGCCAGTTGTATTTGACCGCGGTCGGACTTCCGTAATAACCGACGCCAAAATGTTCGCCGCCGAAGTTCGTGCCGGGATTGGTGAACGAATGGCCGAGAGTCGGCGCAATGGGTCCACTGGGAATCGCGGTGTACGCAGACCACACACCGTTGGAGTAATAAGTCGCGGCATAACGGACTAAACAATTGGTGTGGCCAAAAACCGAGACAGTGTCTTCGGAAATAGTCGGCGTGCCGTAATGATTGTAACTGTAGCAATAGGTAATGTCCGTGCTGCGACAGTCATCGAGTTCAATTTCGAAGCCATGGCAGACATTGCTGGTGTCGTTAACGGTATCGAAGTTGTTAATGGTGCCGTAGGCGACGCTGGCGTTGGCGCGGCTGCTGGCGAGAAGCAGCAACGCTGCAGCAAACGAGGTTTTGATGCAGAGTCCGAACCGACCTGGCCGTAGAAGTGTAATTGTTTTCATTATGGTCTTATGTTTTGGGTCCGGACTTCAGTGCGACACGGTCGCTGCCGAACGGGTTTACCTCGTTTAGCATTCGCCATGCCGCGACCACGAACTCGGGTTCTTCCGAGGAAGGATGCATTTTTGGTCGAGTGAAAACCGTGCGGTGTTCCGCTTCCGGAACAGAAGCGTTCCGTTAGCGGAAAACGGAATGCGATGAACGGAACAATTGAACACGCACGACCTCCAGGAGTTGTGATAGCCGTCGCGAAATAATTAAGCGGGTTTTGGCGACACACACGATTTCGCGCCAAAACCCGCTCTTCCTCACACGAGGAAATTTTTGTTGAGGTTAGTTGCGGCTCGCGCGCTATCGAAAAAACATCGCGCAGATCACGTGCAACAGTGCTCGGTCGTGTTTTATGTATGTAACAACGGCCACGCGCACTTCGTCAGCATGAGCAGTGCCATCGTCTCGGTTGGGTGACTTTTAGAAGAATACCGAGGAGTAAGCGCCCCGCCACTCGGGCTTTCTCGGTGAGAAGGTTTAAAGCGAATGCGTGAAAACGCAATCGCTCACCTAACTCTAAAACTCGAAAATCATTTATCTCAGTGTCCTGTCGCATCTGCTCCCCGGCTGCACCTTTGTCTTCAACCAGCGTCGGAATCACAGAGAGCCGTTTCGTTGGAGCAAGTTTTGCAAAGAGTTGGGCAAGATCGGTGTATCGGGTTGGTTTGTTTGGACGGAGTGTAAATCAAGAATCAAAGACAGTTGTTTCTCTATTTACATTATGAGTCATAAAACAAACGTATTCTCAGCGCCGGGAACTCCGGTTGAACAACGCACCGTTGGTGAACTGGTCGCGGAACGGCCCGGTCGTTCACGCATCTTCCAACAACACCAAATCGATTTTTGCTGTCAGGGCGGTTTGAAGTTGCAGGACGCCTGCACGCGCAAAGGGGTGGCAGTGCAGACTATCGTTACGCAACTCGAAGCCGAAGCTGCGCAGAAGACCGATGGGAAAAATCCTGCCACGCTGCCGCTTCATGAACTGACCTCTTACATCGTTAACAAGCATCACGAATTTTTGAAGACGGAGTTGCCGCGGTTGTCGCACATGTCGGCGCGCGTGGCGACCGTTCATGGCGGGCACACCCAATCGCTGATCGAGCTGGCAAATGTGTATCAAGGGCTGAACGAGGAATTGTCGAGTCACATATTGAAGGAGGAGCAGATTCTATTTCCGGCGATCGAGGCATTGAGCACTGGTCGCACTAAAGAGTTTCCACTCGACGGGCCCATCGGCTGCATGATTCGCGAGCACGACGATGCAGGCTCGGCGTTGAAACGTCTCCGTGAGTTGTCACACGGATTCGTTCCTCCGCCGGAAGCTTGCAACACGTATCGGGCGTTGTTCGCCGGGCTCGCGGATCTGGAGAAGGATTTGCACACGCACATTCACCTCGAGAACGCGGTGCTCTTTCCCGGAGCGCAGGCACTGGTCGCAGCCAACAATTAACTCAGAATGTTCGCCTACGGCCAAACTTCTGCCAACGCCATCGCGGTCATGAGTTATCTCGCCGCGGTGCCGGAGCGACGCGTCGGTTCGGCGCAAATCGCGGAGCAGAGAGGCATTTCGAAAGCGCTGACGGCGAAGTTACTGACGCAATTGGCGGCGGCGGGTCTGGTCGATGGTCAGCCCGGACCGAACGGCGGCTATACGTTGGCGAAAGAGGCCGAGCATATTTCATTGTGGGCGATTGCGTCGTTGTTCGAGCAACTCGACCCGCCGACGTTGTGTGCTTTCGGACGCGGTTGGTGCGGCAAGGGTGACCCCTGCCCTTTACACGATACGATTCACGCGATGGTGGATTCGAATCGGCGGTTCATGGAGGAGACGCGACTGTCGGTGTTCGTTGGAAAAGAAAAAACGGTTACTAAATTTGACGAAGTCCACACACGGAACGAAAGTCCCACCCCGAATAATTTATGAAGAGAATCACGTTATGGTCGTTTGCTTCGGTGCTTTTGATTGCGGCTGGCTGCAACGAACACAAAGCCAATGAACCGAAGGCGGCGGCGCCGTCGAAGAGTGAATCCGAAGCGAAGACCGCGACGACAACGGCGACGACGTTCTCCGATTTTCCAGTGCCTGCGAAACCGGAAGTGACGCCGGCACTGGTTGAGCATGGCAAAGAGGTTTACCTGAAGAATTGCTCGTCATGCCATGGCGACAAGGGTGACGGGCGTGGAATTTGCAGTGCATTTTTACTGCCGCAACCACGCAATTTCACAAGCGCCCAGTATCGCCTGCGTTCGACACCAACGGGAAGTTTGCCGACGGATGACGATTTGTTCCGCGCGGTGTCTCTCGGTCTGGCCGGCACGCCGATGCCTCCCTGGAAAGTGATGTTGAACGACTCGGATCGCTGGGCGGCAGTGGAGTATGTCAAAACGTTTTCGCCGCGGTTCGCCAAAGGTGAAACGATGAAGAGGATCGAACTCGGCCAGGCACCGGCACGGAGCGAAGCGGCGATCGCGCAGGGCAAAACGCTTTACGCGAAGATGAGCTGCGCGACTTGCCACGGCGAAAAGGGACAGGGCGACGGCCCTTCCGCGCTAACGCTCAAGGATAATGATGGGAACAAGATTGCAGCGCGTGATTTTTCCAAGCCAAGCGGATTTAAGGCGGGTTATGCGACGAAGGAAATTGTCCGCGGGTTTCTCACTGGCTTTAACGGAACGCCTATGCCGAGTTTCGAAAGCAGCTTGAGCAAGGAAGATGCGTGGAAACTGGCGTATTACGTGGAGACGTTGGTGAAGACTCCGCCTGCGACCGTCACGCGCGAATCGCAAAACTTTTTGCATCGTGAACAGTTGGGTGCGCCGGATGTGAAGGTCAAACTGACCGAGCGCGCCTGGCAATTCGACCCGAACGAAATTCATGTTAAGAAAGGGCAGATCGTCGAGGTGACGTTTGAGCCGACCGACAATGGACTTGGCGTTGGACATGGATTTGCCATCAGCAGCTATGACGAGTCAGCATTCATGAACGGCGCGATGGTTGGCGTGCCGAAGACTGTTAAGTTCCGCGCCGACCACGCCGGAAGATTCATTTTCTACTGCTCGACACAATGCTCCACCGACAAGCTGCATCCGCTGATGAACGGGACTTTGATCGTGGATGACGAAATCAAGACCGCCAGCCGTTAACCCAAAAAACTTTACTAGCATGAAAACAAAATATTTTTTCGCACTGATCATCGCAGCGCCGCTGGCATTTACCGCGTGTAACTCGGAAGTGCCGAAGGAAAAAGCGGCGGCGGTCGCGAGCGCCGCGCAGCAGGTTTATGTCCCGCCGGGTAAGTTGGACGACTATTACGCGTTCTTGAGCGGCGGCCAGAGCGGTGGCGTGTTCGTGTATGGTATTCCATCATGCCGCTACATTCGTGAGATTCCGATTTTTGAGCCGCGCGCGGGATTGGGTTACGCGAACAACCTCGGCACGGAGTCTTACAAACGCTTGCGCGATTCGGGGCCGATCTGGGGCGATACGCATCACCCGGTGCTGAGCCAGACCGATGGCAAATACGACGGGAAAAATTTGTGGATTAATGACAAGGCAAACGGACGCGTCGCGCGCGTGGATTTGCATACGTTCGACGTCGCTGAAATCAAGCGCGTGCCGAATATCCAGGGAGCGCACGGGTTGGCCGCTTATTTACCGTCGTGTAAATACGTGTTCGTGAACGGCGAGTTGGAACATGACTTCGAGAAGAACACCACTGATCCTGCGAACTATCGCTCGGTGATTGCATTTTTGGACGGACAAACATTGGAAACGAAGTTCGAAGTGAGCTTCGTGGGTAACGCTGACATCGCCAGTTCCGGCAAAGATGGCAAATACGTTTTCGTCACGATGTATAACACGGAAAACGGCCAGTCGAGCGAAGGTATGATCGAGCGCGATCGCGACGCTGTCGGCGCGATTGACGTACCGCTGGCAGAAAAGTTGGTCGCTGAGGGCAAAGCGACGGTGATCAACGGCGTGCCGGTTATTGATGAAACAAAAATACCCGGTGTGCTCACGCGCATTCCGGTGCCCAAAAACCCCCACGGCTGCAACGTGACGCCGGACGGGAAATACGTTTTGGCGAGCGGCAAGTTGTCACCGACCGTCACCATTATTGACGCGCATACGTTGAAAGTTGTGGCGGAACCGGAAGTTGGATTGGGACCGCTGCACAGCACGTTCGATAATCGCGGCAACGTTTACACATCTCTCTTCGTCGATTCGCAGATCGTGAAATGGAATCTCGAAAAAGCAATCAAAGGCGACCCGAGCTATCTCGTCGATCGTGTGGATGTGCACTACAATGTCGGTCACACCAAAGCGGCAGGCGCGGACACGAGTTATCCAAGTGGTGACTGGTTGATTTCCTTGAACAAGCTGAGCAAGGGCATGTTCCTGCCAGTTGGGCCTGCTATGCCCGAGTCACAGGAGTTGATTGATATTTCTGGTGACAAAATGAAAGTGGTCGCGGCGTTCCCCTCACCTCCCGAACCGCACGATGCCGTGATGGTGTCGCGCCAAGTGCTCGCGGACAAGGTGGCGCAGACTTATCAGTTGCCGGCAAAGGCAACAAAGCTCGGGGAAGAAAAAGTAGTTCGCAATGGGAAGAAGCTCGAGGTGTTCATGACCTGCATTCGTTCGAAATTCATTCCGGAATCATTCGAAGTGCATCAAGGCGATGAGGTCACGATCCATCTGACGAACGTCGAGACGGTGCGCGATATGACGCACGGTTTAGCGATTGCTAACCACGGCATCAATCTCGCGTGCGATCCTGGTCAGTCGCAGGACGCGACCTTCACCGCAGGCAAGCCGGGAACGTATTGGTATTACTGCACTTGGTTCTGTTCGGCGCTGCACCTGGAAATGCGCGGGCGCATGCTGGTGAAAAACGACGGTGAACCCGTCAGCGACAGCTTGAATCCTGGCGCCGTCCCCGCAAACGTTGAACCAAAGGCGTCGTATGAATAATGCGACGCGGAAAATTATTTGCGTCGGTCCAGCGTGCGTTGCGAGTGCGCTACTAGTTGCCAGCTTGACCTTGCCGGTTTGGAAAATGCGCATGGACGCGCCGCAATACCAAGGTGACGAAGCTCTGAAAGTAACGGTTTATCTCGGGAAAATGATCGGCGATCTCAACGAGATCCAACACATTCAGCAGTACGTCGGCATCAAAGTGCCAAGTCACTTGCCGCAATTAGAATGGCTGCCGGCGACAATCGTTGGCGCGGCCATTCTTGGCTTGGTCGCGGCGTTTCTTCCGACGGTAGCACGGCGTCGCACGCTGCTCGCGACAGCCGGCATCATTTGCATCGCTCTGGCGACGGCGGCAGGACAAGCGCAGTACCAAATGTACCAGATTGGTCACGAACGCACCCGCAGTCCGCTAGCGGGAGTGAAAAGTTTTACCAC
>JAQGOW010000309.1 GCA_028293405.1 Verrucomicrobiales bacterium | reverse complement strand
GTTTCAAAACAATCAATGCGCTCGCCATTCAAAACCTTCGTCATCAACTCGATTTGTTCACCGGTGGTTTGGCCTGGAATCAAAGTCGATATCGATTTGCCAACCAGTTCGGCAGCACTATAACCGAAAATGCGTTCGGCGGCTTTGTTCCAGCTTGTGATCGTGCCCGCCAAATCTTCGCTGACTATCGCGTCTTCCGAACACTCCACGATTGCCGCCAGTTGCCGCGATTGATCTTCCGCGCGAACCCGAGCGGTAATGTCCAAGGCCGCACCGGCGACACCGATAATCTTTCGCGTGTGATCGCGCCGCGGAATGATTGATATGTCGTAGCTCTTGGTCCCGAAATTTAGCGGCGCAGTTATTTCGCGTCGCTGCGGAACTCCAGTGCGCATGACCTCGCGCTTCCATAGTTCCAACAATTGCCCCTGCGGTCCTTGGATTATTTCGGAATCCGATCGCCCCAACGCAGGGACATGATCTGGTTGCAAAGGATAGAGCCACGTGTAGCGCAAGTCGGCGTCCTGCTCATAAAGCGTAATATTATCACCACACGCAGCCATCCGGAACCGATCCTCATTGAGGCGATTCAATTCCTGGAGATTGCGTAAATCAGCGACTTGCGTTTCGAGCGCCAACTTCAAATCCCGCATTTGCTCAGCCGTGCGAGTGCGCTCCCGATTTTCGCGCTCAACTTTTTCGCGCACCAATGCGCTCTCGAGTAAGTCAGCCGCCTTCTGTGCGTACATCGTTGTGAGCTGAATCTGTCGCTCATTCGGCCGATGTTGCTCAGTAAAATGGACGGACAACACTCCGATAAAGCGACCCTGCGGGGTGATTAATGGTGTGCTGTGTACCGAGCGAAAGCTACCTAGCTTCACCATATCTCGGTCAGCCACAAAACATGGATCCGTCTCGGCGTCCTCAACCGTCACGCTCTTCTTCTGCCTCATCGCCAAACCAGATGCTCCCAAACCACATGGCACCGACTTAACGCGTTCCAAAAACGTGGAGTCAAAACCGACGCTGCAAGCCAATTGCAACGAGACGCCATCCGTGGTGGTCAACGCGATCGTCCCTTTCCTTGTTTTGTGAAGTTGCAGCGCCGCGTCCAGCACTTGCTTCAACATTTCACTGACCGTCGCGCTGTTGGTCAATCGCGAGTTCAATTCATGCAACCGACGCAGGTCTTCCACCTGTGTTTCCAACTGCGATCGAAAATTCTTTAATTGGTCCGCTGACCGTTTCCGTTCCGTGATGTCGCGAAAGAAAACTGAAATCCCGCTCCCATGCGCTGGATAAACGCGGATTTCAAACCAGCAATCCCGCGATTTTTGATGGTGCTCAAGTTCCGCCGAAATACCGTCCGAAGCGGCCTTACGATAGGCCTGTTCCAGTGGACCGCCCACGAGTTCAGGGTAAGTTTCCCAGAAGTTTCGAACGCGATACGCTTTTTCACCCAGGAGTTCCAGGCCGGCCTTGTTCACGTAGGTCATCCGCCATTCGCCATCGATGGCAATGAAACCGTCGGAAACCGAATCCAGCACTCCTGCGAGGGTTGCGTTGGAAGGATGGCTGAAGCCGCCGCCATCCTGGCGCGGCTGATCGCAATGCGCTTCGTGGGGTTTGGTCTGGCGCAGATCAGCTTGGATTGTCTTCACAGCTTCTTGCTTCGTGCCCACGGGACATCGCTAAATTTGACTCCAGCATAGAGGGGGTAGGATGTCACACGAAAATCCGAGTGCAAATAGGGCGCCTACCGGATGGTGTTTTAGGGGAAACCTTGACCAATAGTGAATGCGCGGAACTTTGCGTTTGCACTTTGGTTGCTTGACTCTAACTTTGCTTAGGTGAGTCAAACGGTTTCCAGGCTGAAAAAATTCCAACAAACGATCCACGGCTACCTCAATCCTTCGGCCAGCTACGACGAATCTAAGCAAGGTAGGCTGGAAAAATTCGTTCATTTTTGGGCGCTAGTCGGACGGACGTTCGTGGCGAACCGCTGTCTCGTTCGCGCGTCAGCCCTTGCTTACACGACGCTGCTCTCGATAATTCCCCTGCTCGCCGTCGGCTTGAGTTTTGCCAGCAGTTTTGTCGACAGCAAACAAACCGACGCCTGGATCAAAAGCGCCATCACGCGGGCCGCGCCGCAACTCGGACTCGTGCCCGCCGCCGGCACTGATGCCCAACAAAATGTACTCGAGTACGTCCATCATGCGCGCGACGCCGTAAAAAGCGGCAGTCTCAAAGCCACCGCGCTCATCGCCCTGCTCTTTGTCGGCATTTCCCTGCTCAGCAATATCGAAGCGACCTTGAACGACATCTGGGGCGTGCAACGCGGGCGGAGTCTATTTACGCGCGTTGTACTATATTGGGCGGCCATCACGCTCGTCCCGCTCTTGTTGCTTCTTGCCGTGGGTTTAAGTGCCGGACCTTATTTTCGCGCGACGCAGGAAATCATCGATAAAACGCCGATGCTCGGGAACTTTCTCTACTCCTTTCTCCCCATCATCGTCCTCATGATCACCTTCTCGCTATTTTACGTGCTCATGCCGAATACGCGCGTGCGCCCTGACGCCGCCCTCATCGGCGGAATTCTCGCTGGAATTCTCGTTCACCTGAACCACCATTATGCCTCCCTCTACCTTGGCCAGGTCGTTCAAAGCACTAATATATATGGCAGCCTCGCCGTGCTCCCGCTCTTCCTTGCCGGCCTTTATTTCTCGTGGGTCATTGTTCTCTTTGGTGCCCAAATATCCTACGCGTGGCAAAATCGACGCCGTTATTTCCAGGAACGCATGACCGAGAACGTGAACCAACGCGGTCGCGAATTTCTTGCCCTCCGCGTCATGACCTTCATCGCGCAACGATTCCACAACGGAACCGCACCACCGACCTTGTTGGAAGTTTCGGAAGTTCTAGCCGTCCCGAGCAAGCTGCTCCAAAAAGTCATCGAGCCGTTGATCCAAACCGGATTGATCGTGGAAACGAATGCAAAAGAAACCGCCTACACACCGGGGCGCCCTCTAGCACAAATCACCTACGACCACGTCCTTCAATCATTGCGCTGCGCCACCGGTCAGGAAGTCGCGACGCGGGATGATTCCAGTCGCGCGATCGTTCGCCGTGAAATGGAGAAAATTGAAAACGCCCGCAGCTCCGTGGCCAGCGCGATTACTTTGGATAGGTTGGTTCAATAACGCCCTCCGAGATACTATTTGCCGGCCTCGGTCGTAAAACCTTTTTCGATCAGCTCGTTGATCGCTGTTTGCTGTTGGGGTGTGGTGATGAAAGGCTTTAGATCACTCATAGCATTTGGCTGGGCGTTGTTATTAGCGGCGGCATAAGCCTCCACGACCGGCTTAAGAATTTCCACTTGAGCTTTTATTCCCGCAAGGATCCGCTCCGACGCGTCGGGACCGTAACCATTAGGACCGACCTGCCACCAGTAATCGTATTCTTTATCTACCACCGCCTTGTCTTTCACCACGAAACCGCCTTTGTATTTTCCGGTGGCTGTTAGTTCGTATTGTTGAAGCATGGCTTCATCCACCGGCTGCTTGAAGAACGGTTGCAACTGGTTCAGATCCGTCGGCAAAATCCCGCCGTTGGATTTTACAAATTCACTCAACGCCGTCATCAGATCGGGCATGAAATTGTTTTTTGCACTATGTCGCACTTGGCTCGCTGCCTTGCGAATGCCAATCTCGCTATCCAAGTGGGCGCTTTGCGCGATCCCCAGCCATTGCTCGTCACTGAGCAAAGCCAATTCGGGAACCCTTTGTTCCGGATGTTCCGCGAATAACTTGCGCAGCTTCCTCTCATTCTCCTTCCAGCCAAGCGCCTGCTTTACGAACGGATCATTCGCCTGTGCCGCATTGGTGCGCAGTTGTTCGTTTTCGTCGCGCAATTTCAAAGCGTCACGCCGATACGGGTTTGATTTTAATCGCGCATTGTCCGCGAGCAACACAGCCAGCCGGTTAGTAGCGTCATCGCGTTCGCGGATCAACTGCTGCATTCGATCCGGCAGCAACGCTTGCTGACTTCGCAACTCCTGCAATTGATGGCGCAAATTTGCCGACTGGCGAAGCTCGTAAATTCCCGCGCCGGCGAGCAGAGCAATGGAAAGAGTAACAACGGTTTTTTGAAGTGTGGTCATGGCAACAGTTTTGATAACGGCAGAAGTAACTGCGGTTGTGGTGGTGGAACCGGCGATAGCAGCCGCAGTAATGGCGCTGGCGAATCCAACCGGCGCCGCCTGCACCGCGTTCGCTGAAATCACGACAGCGACTCCACCAGTGCCGACCGCAACGCCGCTTCGAATAAAAACTTCGCGCAGCCGTTCGACCGCGCGGTTGACGCGCTTTTGGGCCGCGGCAGCGCTGACGCCAAGAATTCCCGCCATTTCCTGTGCCGTTTTTTTCTCGAAGTAACGGAGCAAAACCGCATTGCGATCTGACTCGCACAATTCACCGAGCGCGGCGTCAAGGTGGGGCGAAATATCTTCCCACGAAGCTTCGGTTTGGCCGGAAAGGAGCTCATTCATAACAACAGCCTCACGTTCCCGCGCTTGGCGGCGAGCATTCGTGCGGACGAAATTCGCCGCAATGTTTCGCGTCGTCGTGTGCAACCAACCCGACAGCACCGGATGATTGGTGAGCCGCGAAGCGTTCTGCGCCAGCGCCAAAAACACACCTTGGGTCACGTCCTTCCCGGCGTCCATGTCGCAAACCATCCGTATCGCTGCCGAATAAACGAGATCAACGTAACGCCGCACCAATTCACCGAAGGCGGCATCGCAATGGTTCTCCGCGTAATCGCGCAGGAGCTGTTGATCACTCAAATCGTTCAATCAATAAAGAATAACCGCCGGCCTAAAAAACGGACAGCGAGGACAGGAGGTATTCACGCCAGCATCACATTAGATAACCTTGTGCTTTGATCTGCATCAACTCCTGCATTCGATTTTTTACTTCTGACTTTGCCGTTCACCGTTTACGCTCGCTCCAAACTTATGATTATTGGTGTTCCGAAAGAAATTAAGATTCAAGAATTTCGCGTCGCTCTGCTTCCCTCCGCCGCCTACCAACTCGTCAAGCGCGGCCATCAGGTAATCGTCGAAAAAAACGCCGGCGCAGGTATCGGCTATCTCGATTCTGAATACGAAAAAGCCGGCGCAACAATCGTCGCTGATCATAAAGAAGTTTTCGCCAAGGCCGACATGATCGTGAAGGTTAAAGAGCCGCAGCCCTCCGAAATTCCCCTGCTCCGTCCCGGCCAAATTCTTTTCACTTACCTCCACCTCGCCGCCGACCGCACCTTGACCGAAGGCTTGCTCAAATCCGGCGTCACCGGCATCGCCTATGAAACCGTTGAGGTCAATCGCCGATTGCCCTTGCTCGAACCGATGAGCGAAATCGCCGGGCGTATGAGTATTTTGGTCGGCGGATATTTTCTCGCCAAACATCACGGCGGTAGCGGCGTTCTCCTCGGCGGTGTGCCTGGAGTTTTGCCCGGCCGCGTCGTTGTTTTGGGTGGAGGCGCTTCCGGAATTAACGCCGCGCGCATGGCCCAAGGTCTCGGCGCAGACGTCACGATTCTAGAAGTCGATCTGGAACGCATGCGTTTCCTCGACATCACGCTGCACACCGCGCACACGCTTTACTCCAGCGAAGCGCACCTGATTGATTTGCTGCCCACGGTTGATTTGCTGATCGGCGCAGTGCTCGTTCCCGGCGCAAAAGCTCCCAAGCTCATCAATCGCGAAATGCTCCGCAAAATGCGTCCCGGCAGCGTGCTCGTAGATATCGCGATCGATCAAGGTGGCTGCGCGGACACCTCGCGTCCGACCACCCACGATCATCCCGTTTACGTGGAAGAAGGCGTCACGCACTATTGCGTCGCCAACATGCCCGGCGCTTACGCCCGCACCGCGACGCAAGCCCTCACCAACGTCACCTATCGTTACATCGAAATGCTTGCAGACTTGGGTTTAAAAGAAGCCTGCCAGAAACAACCGGCATTAATCGGCGGCATCAACGTTATGGCCGGCAAGCTCACCCACAAAGCCGTCGCCGAAGCCCACGGCATGCAATACGAAGCCGCGAAAATTTAGCGGGTTGCGGACGTCCACGTCCGCAGCAACGTGACTGTACGCAGCTGCTCAAAAAGTGTTCAGCAACTCGGTATACACATGCGTTAGTTTTTTTTGAACAGGTAGACAAGCGCCGCTATTTTACATAGTGCTCCAACCAATCCGCCGCCTGCTGCACCAATTCTTCCCTCGCCGGATCAATATTTGGCGTCGCCAATCCGTGCGTGCCATTTCTGACCAGGGTCATACGCGTCGGAACCCCAGCAGCTTTCAACTTGTCATAAAAAACCTGCGCCTGATTGGGATGGACGAGTTCATCCCGAGTGCCGTGAATAATCATCGTCGGCGCTGAATGTTTCGTGACATACGTGACCGGACTGGCCTCCTTCAACACCGCTTGGTTTGTCATCCCGTTCTCTTCCAATTCCACACCGAAGACAATTTTAGCTCGTTCCACATGCTGTCGTTCACTCACAAGCAACGGGATATCTGTCGGCCCAAAAAAATCCACCACTGCCTGCACGCTGCTGGATTGATTTTTGTAGTGTTCCCCTTCCAGGTTCGCGCTCTCGTCCGCTGTTCCAAGCATCGCCACCAGATGTCCGCCCGCACTTGTGCCCCAAGCGCCGATACGTTTTGGCTCGATACTAAATTTCCGCGCATTGGCGCGCAAAAATCGAATCGAACATTTCACATCATTCATAAACAACGGCCACTTGTTTTTTGGCGCGAGCCGATAATCAACCGATGCGACAACGAACCCGCGTTTGTTCAACTCCAGTCGCATCACGTTCAACCACACCGAACCCACCTTGCTGCCCTTCTGCCATCCGCCACCATGGACGAACACCGCCAGCGGCATCGGCTTGTCCGATTTCTTATCCGGCAAATACAAATCCAACTTCAACACCACTCCCGAATTCGTGCAGTAAGGAACATCGCGCAAAACTTCTGCGCGTCCCCAATTGCAGGTGCACAGGCAAATCGCAAATACAACAGTCCAACGAAAATGAAGAAAACGCATAGTAATCAGACGCAATATGTTCAATTTTACGCATCGTGCGCAACTTTTTCAGCACGGTCGCAGTTTTCCACACACAAACTCCAAGCAAGTTGTCATGGCTTGAATTCTGCTGACTAGTTCACGCTGCCAAATCCCGGCAGGTCCCCCGCCTGAAATTCCCGGGACCTGCTCTACCGATGTGGCACAAACAACCAAAGCTATGAAAACCGGATATCTAATCGACATGGACGGGGTTATCTACCGGGAGAACCACCTCATCCCGGACGCTGCCGAATTTGTCCAGGCACTCATCGCAACCAGCACGCCATTTCTTTTTCTTACAAACAATTCGGCCCCAACACCCGAGGATCTCGCTGTGCGGGTGCGTCATCTTGGAATTCACGGGGTCACGCCACGCCACTTTTACACCTCGGCGCTAAACACCGCCGATTTCCTCAGCGAAACCGATCCGGGCTGCACCGTATTCGTCATTTGCGAAGGCGGCCTGCTCGCGGCCTTG
>JAQGOW010000274.1 GCA_028293405.1 Verrucomicrobiales bacterium | reverse complement strand
GATTAGCGGCCCCACCGGAGCCGTTGCCAGCGGCACCGGCACCAGCGTTTGCTTCAAAGAGGTGCGGAGCTTCGGACACTTGCGCATCCACCCACTCCTCGACACTCATCGGCTTGACACCGTCTTTGCCGACGCGAACGGTCGCGCCATCTGCTTCAAACGCAGTCGGCACACCGTTCACCAATTTGAAAATGTTGCGCGCACGCGCAGTAATGTCAGGAATCGCAGTCGCACGAAGCCCGCGTTTCGTCGCCTCAGTGGTGACGCCCTGGTCGATTTGAATCGCGACAAGACGCGAATTGAGCGCGTCGCGCTCCGCCGCGACGGAGCCAAACTGCTTTTCGAACTCCGTCTTCGCAGCCTTGACGCGCGTCTCGCCAACCTTCGCCACTTCGCCCGCCTTGATTTGCTGTTGCTCCTCCAGCTTCCGCTTTTCATCCGCGAGCTTGCGGACTTCATCAGGATCAATCCCTTCAAAGCGTTTCTTCTGCTCGTCGATTTGCTTCAGCAGCGCGAGATTCGAATTGCGAAACTCATCCAGCTTTGTTTTGTCAGCAGCGCCTTCCGCATCGAGAAGCCAAACGCCATCGCGTTCGACATAATGCGCCGCCAGTTCAGCCGGAATTTCCGCCTTCGAATTAATTTTGAATTTCAGTGCCATAATCGTCCGTTGTTATGCTGCTATCGGTTGGTTAATCGGCGCGGCAGCAGCAGCAGCCGGTTGCGCCGTTTGCGGTTTGTCCTTCTCTCCTGCCTTGATCAGCGCGACCTCATCTTCGTTCGATCGCCCATCCGGCAAAACTTCTCCACGCCGGAACAACTCCAGCATCGAGTCCTGGCTGATCGCGCCTGACTGCCATGCCGCAACAATTTCGCGCAGCTCGTTGCTATCAATTCCCGCTGTGGTGAAATCCGTGTTCAGCGAAATGAGAACAACGTTGTCGGCCAGCGCTTCGGGAGTTTCTTCCGTGGAATTCCACCAATAAACCCATCGCAGGGCTTGCGTCAGCGATTCGCTCAAACTTGTGGCAACATTGGCGAGCACACTATTTTCTCCGCTCTGGCGCAACTCAATCGCCTGCGCCGTTTCACCAACGCGCTTGTGTGCTTCCAGCAACCGCGAGCCAAGCACTGCCAAAAGTTTTTCGTCGCGGTCCATCGCGCGCTCGAATGTTTGAAGTCCATCACCAGTGAATTCAAGAAAGCCAGCAGACGCACCAGTCGTTTCAGAAATCCAAACCGTGCTCGAACCAATGCGGAGCGACGAATCCTTTTCAAATCCACTCACCCACGCCGTCGGCAGCGCCGTAAAGTGCATGCCGTGCTTGTATTCGGCATTGAGGCGGTAGTGATCAAGGTTCACCGCAATCAAATCCGACAACGGCAACTTATCGACAGCAGGAAGCGAATTGCGCGGGCCATGAAAAATAAACGGAATCAGCGGCAGTGGTTTCCCGAGACGCAACGGCATGCGCATTTCGGCGAGAGTCCAATCAGCAGCCTTCCCATCGCTTTTGCTGGCGGTTGTCTGCTGCCAAATCTCTACTTGATATACAAAAACAGGTTTGTTCGCATTTGCGCCGCCTTCAGCTTGGCCCGTGCGGCTCGCACTTCGGACCAGCTTCAAAACCCGAATCTGGTCACCAACATCGTTGTCGAAACCATCCAAAGCCGTCGTCGTCGTAGTCTCCTTCAGCACGATCAACGTCGGCAAATTCCGACCGTTTACGCGCTCCACTCGCCAGTTGATGATTTGCTCCGCCTGGTAAAGTGAAACGTAGGCGCGGTTCTCAAATTCTCCTTCCCAATCAATGAGTGTTCCAGCGCGACCAACTCCAATGATTTCGGTCACCAAATCTTTTGCGTAACCAATAAGCGACGTGCCGAGCATGTCGCAATCGTTGACGAACTGCCCGAGCGACGAGGCAATTGCATTTCCACCTTCAGGAACTTTGACGAAAGGAGCGCGTCGAAAAATGAGGCCGCTGTAACCATCGAGCGTGCGGCCGGCCGCATTGAAGAAACACGCGCGATCACGATACGCCTTGAATTCTTCATCCGTTTGCGAGTCCAGCTTCGGCAGATATCGCTCACCCGCAACCTTCACCGCATCCTCGCCCGCCAGCACATCACGAGCACGAAGCCAAAAAGGAAAGCTCGCGTCGTAATCAGGATGGTGTGTGTCAACTGGCACGCACACAGTCTCGCAAAGAGATGCATTCGTGGTCTACAGAAGCAAAGCGAACCTATGCGAAACAACGCGAACTTTGCTCAATTTTCCGTGCTGCACGCTTCCGACGCCCGCGTCCGGAAGCGGCTTCGTCGCGATGCTGTCCGATCTCGGCGCTTCCAACGCTGATTACATAGAAAGTCAGTTCGGCGCTGTCACAGCGGCTGCTTCACAGTAATTCCAAAGCGTCAGAGCAGCCGTTGCGCCATCGCCTCAATTGGTACGAACCTTCGGCAATTTCCAACGCGCCAACCAAAACGAACGCTGCTGGTTGATCGACGTCCCACGCAGAAAAGTCAGTTGCGCGCCTGTCATCTGCGCTGCTTTGTCTAAGTACATCGCTGTCGTGAGCAGCGCAGCCGCCAGTCGCTCATTTGGTACGAACCTTCGGCATTAGCTAGCCGTGTTCTGCCGTTCAAAGTCGCAGGTTGCCGAAAGCCCACCCGGCACGCGCTGTGCAGCCGGGCAGCAGATGCGCCAGGGCACTGAGAGAATTGATTTTTGAATTAGTCAGTCATTGCCCTGTCACAGCTGCTGCTATTCCGTCTGCACACCGCTTAGCCTCGGCTAAGGAAGTTAGAGGCGAAGAGAGTGTTTTGATGTTCGCGACTGGAGCGCCGGGTTGTTCGACGTTGGTTCCCGCGATCTACCGCGCCAGTTTTATTTTTTGATTTTTTTCAAAGTCATGTGATGAAAAAAATTCAAAAAATAAAACAGGCGCTAGTCGGGTTTCGTGGTTCGGTGTTGCGGTTTTATAATGATGGTGTTCATAAGCCAGTTCAGTTCTGGGTCGCGTGCGGGTCGCCGTCGTCGTGCGTGCCGCGTTTGCCGTGGTGGCAGCCGTGGGTTTGGGCGTTTATCAGTATCATGGGTTGGAATAAGTATTTTCCCCGTAGGAAGATGACAGAGCAGGAGTGGTTAGTTGAGCGTGCTGCCCGTTATGAGGCGCGCGCGTCTCGTGTTCGGTTGCACTAGCAGCGCGGTCGGCGCTCACTGCCGTTCCAACGTTCCCTTCATGCGGCCTCGCTGCTCGGCCACAGTGCTAACGCACAAACTTAGTTCGCTCCGGCGCTTCACAGATTACGAACCTTCGGCATTAGTTAGCCGTTCACCAATTCCAACATCACCGGTTGTCTCAACCGCCACGCTTCGCAACTTCGACGCGCATTGGTCAGCTTGACCGTTCCGGTTGTCCAACGTCGCAGTGGCCCCGCTGTCGCTTGGTTCGACGTCTTTCGCCCTTGCTCCCCGCTCGCGGACCACCTCCAGGTTGCAATCGACGTGCACCGTCCGCTCGCTGTTCCCTCCTACCCTTTCTCGCTTGGTCCCGCTCGCTCCGTTCCGGCCGCGCACCGGCGTCCCGGCCTTTGCCCGTGTGCGCCCCCGCTCCCTCGCAACGGGCAAAAGTCCGGGCCACCGGCGCGCGTCCTCCACTTCGCTCGCCAGCCCTCCGGCCAGCCGCCGCCCGCGTCTGGCCTACGGGAGCGCAGGCGGCAGGCCGCTTTCCCAGCGGCCTCCGCCTCGCAACCCCGTCGCCGCTGTCGCCCGGCCGCCTCCCCTTAACCCCAGCGGCCCGCCAGCGCGGCTCCATTCTAATCAGTAACCCCTTTACCCGACTGGCATCGAACGCGCCTGGTTGTTCGACCGCATGTGCTTCGTCGACACCTGTCCTCATCAATTGCTTTTTTCCCGCCAGCCCTTTCCCCTCCGCCCAAAAGAACCCCGCCGCGCAAGCGTGACGCCATCGACTCGATTGTCGTTTGCTTCGCCTCTCCATCGTGCAAGCACCGTCGATGTCGTCACCCTTGCGCAGCCCCGAAGAGCCAGACTCCACAAATTCAAAACGCTCCACTCCGCTAACACTGCAGAGCCAATCGGCGAACAACTCCGCCGATCCACTCTTCCGTTCCCGCTCCGTTCCGACGTTTCAAATTCGTGGAGACTGGCCTCAACCCCGGCTCCGTGAGAGCGACGAAATCAGCTCCGGCTACGATGCTCGTTCCTGCGCGTCTGGGCCTCCACTGATTTCGCCGCACTCACTGTCGCCCCCGAAGTTTGTCTGACATATGCGCGAACGCTTCCGGTATCGCCTAACGCTGGCCGCATCTCCCGCTCCAGCACGGCGACATCCTCAGCGTCCGCGCACACGTCAGAGATACGCGGCCCCCGCGTCCCGAACGAGCGACCCCGCGAGAACTTGTTAAGCTCCGTTCGTGCATGTCATGAAGGATGCTTCCGATCTACAGACACAACGGATGTTATATTACGTGCCGCCCCAACATCGGTATCCGCTGCGCAGAACCTCCGATTGCTGGGTCCCCGCCGTTTCACTGAGTCGCGCAGACGCTCCCACTCAACGGCCCGGTTCACTAAACATAACATCGTGTTGTGTCCATAGACCTGGCTCGCTTGGCACGCTCACTGACTATCACGGCGATCTTCCCCGCCATCGCCGTTGCAGTGCGCGCGCCAACCAAGCCTCGCATCCTTCACGCCACGCCCTCACTCCGCAGCGTGACCGCAGTCAGGCGGGGTCGCTTTGATTGACTGAAACGCGCTCAGTCGGCGCTCGCCATTCCCCTGAGCCCTAAAAGAAGTTCTCAGTCCCTTTTTACCCTCTGCTGACTCTCAGCCAATCGCCCTCACCGGCACGTTTCAGCAAGGGGATTTCGCGGTGCCCTCTGAAGACTACTCCCGCGATCCGCCCTGCCTTCACGTGCTTTTTCGGATGAAGGGCGACAGTCCGAGAGCGCACAGCAGAGCAGTCAAAAAAAAGAACATGAAAACAAATAAACAAAACAAAAAATCAGAAACGCCAGGGCTCATGAACCGGATCGCACAGTCGAGCAATCAAGCATTTAGAGCAGTGTTCTTCCGTGGCCCGGAGCAGACCAAAGATAAGACCGGCGCAGATGTTCAGCGTTGGTCAGTGTATGTCGGCGACGACCAAGGCGAGCCCGTCAAAACCGTTTACGGTGTCTATGACTTTCGCCGCGCGTCATCGCTCGCGCGTGTCATGTCTGCCGAGCGCAAACTGGAGCTCATCAACGAAGCACATCCACCCATCGAAGTAGAAGCAGCCGCAGCAGCATAGACCCTCTATGGCTCCCGTCCGCCAGTGGCGGGAGCCAACCAAAACCTATGAATCAAGACAATCCATTCGGCGAAATCGTTTACACCTACACCCGCGCCCAAGCGTTAGCAGACGGCGTGCAGGTCGATGTCACCAAGACCGCGCAAGAAGCCGGAATCAAATTTCCCGTGTTTATCACGCGCACCGTGTTCGATGCCTACGTTGCCGTGCCGCCAAACGTCAGCGGCCAGGACGAAGCCGGCAGACTTTGGGACATCATTTGGATGCTCCGCTTTGCCATTCTCAGAACCCGTCCGGAAGAATCCCGCATCGTGGTCGCACTCTACGTCCGCAACGACAACCGCGCCGCAAAACTTGTGAAGTTGATCGGCACATGCGGCCCGCTGGACATCGACAAACCCGAGCCCGCAATCACCGTCATGATGCCAGACGAAGACTAGCCGCCACTCCATCCCGTTTGGCTCGCGTCCGCCGTGGCGCGAGCCATTCGTTTTGGAGACTCTCGCCGCCTCCAAACCTCCGCGCCAGAGATTTGCAACCTCTGGACTCCGCGCACTTCAAAGTCCCCTCAGCTTCCGCTGATAAATCACCCGCGGCTTCGTCGCGACCAGATACCGCAACGCATCCGCCGCATCGTCTCCGCCGACTCCATCGTCGTCGGCGTCGACCTTCAGCACATCCTCAGGACGATTCGGATCGTGCTGCAATGCCGGCAGGCACTCGATCAGCCGCGCACAGCGCCGATGAATAAACAACTTCGGCTTCACCGCGTTCGCGCTGTCGCCGAGTAACCCGAGCACCTCAGCCCAACCATTCACTCGGTCCATGTTGGCTTTCGACAGTTTCACCCCAAAGTCCGCGTACTGCCCCGCCACCGTCGTGCCGTCGCTCTGGCGACTGAACACGTCCGCGCCGGCGACGAACCGTTTCAAATTCAAAAGGTGCAACGTGAAACCTTCACTCGTTTTGTGTCGCGCTAACATCGTGCGGATCGCCTGCGCATGACGATGCGGAATCCACATCCGCTCCGCATGCTCGTCGACGATGAACACGTTGCCGTCGCAGTCGCGACATCCAAGCAACACAACCGTGTAATGCGTGAACCCGTAATCGAGCGCCGCGAACCACTCCACCGCGCGAGACTCATCGAAATCATCCACCACATGCGCATCGCGCCGGAATGTCGTGAAGAACTGCCCCGCCGCAATATCCCAATCGCCATGCAGCCAGGCTCGCTTTTGCCACCCACCGCCCAACGCCTCCAGCGTCCTGCGATATTCCGGATTGTTGAATTTGTTATCTTCAACACGCGCGGGAACAAAACGCGTATCGCTTTCCTTCCCATCCTGAAACGGAATGATGAACTTCGTTCGATACCACGCATGACCAATCCCGCCCGGATTCGTTGTCGAATAAATGCGCGGTCGCCACGTCGTGCCGTCCGGCAACATTTTCGATGACCGGCAGCACGTCGAAATATCGTCGTGCTTCCGCTTCGACAACGTCGTCGCCTCCTCAATCCCGATCACGTCGTATTCAATGCCGAGATAGTTATCGATGTCCTTCTCACATTGGAAATGCCCGGCATGAATCCGCGAGCCGTTCGTGAACGTCAGCAACCCGCGATACGCAGAAAACTCATGCGGCAAATACGTGAACAGCTTTCGGCGCAGATCCTCGAAGTGCTCAGTGTTCGACTTGCCCACCTTGCGCAAGAGCAAACACTTTAGCCCGGGCACGCGCTGACAATCATCGGCGCCCATCTGCGCCAAAAGCCAATGCGATTTGCCGCCACCGCGCGCCCCGCCGTAGCCGATGGACGTCGGCCCATCCGGTATATCGCAGAGCCGCGCTGCCGCGCTCGCCACCAACTGCCGTTGCTGGAGAAACACTCGCGCGCGAATAAAGTTCCGCACCTGATCTTCAGCGCAACCTGCGCGCGCCGCTTCACAAACAAACAATTCATGTTCACTCATTACTTCGTCTCCTTGCTTGCCGGCAATGCGGCAGGCTCGTTTTCAACTTTCACAATCTCGACGTCAACCGCATTGGGCCGTGGCGCTGCCACTGGATAGGCCTTTTTCAGGGCCATCTCCCATTCGATCTCCAGCGTCGCTTTCAATTCCCCGCGCACCTCCTTGACCTCACTCGGCATCCCGGTCGCTGACCGGCCGAGCTTGTGCAGAATTTCCAGCAGCCGCGCGATACCTTCCGCCGTGCCGCACTTGTTTTCGTTGGCCTCCATCCGATCCATCAAAATGTTCGCCAGCCGCACCGCTCGCGTTCGCGCCTTCCATTCCGAAATTTTTTGCTCCTCGTGCAGCTTGTGCCAATCGATCGCTTTCTCGCGCGCCAGAGCCTCAATCGCCTCGCGTTCCACTACTGCGAGGTGAGCGGAAAACGCCTGCACTCGCGTTTTCCAATCGTGCTTGGCACACCAGCGCTCGATTAAACCCTCACTCTTTCCTAACTTCTTCCCTACCGCAGCCGTGGACCGTTGCGCACCCATGTTTAAATACAAAGTGAACGCAGCGAAGGCTTTGTCTGACTCGCGCCGTTGTTGTTCAAATGGTCGGCTCATAAATCGGTTCGTTTGGAAAGATTCGCAGTCCAACGGCAGAAGAAGGAAGGCCACCCGACCCCTAGGAGGGTGGTCCTTCCCTTCTGCCTGTCTTTTGGTTCTTTCTCACTATCTATATAAGGATGTGAGAAAACTGAGAAAGCGGTCTTCATTGCTGTTCCTTTCTCCAGTAAAGTCCTTGACCACAGGCAATTAATCCGCTCTCAGTCAACCGTTGCAGGTAACGGTCGGTCGTACCACGCGAAATGCCGATTTTGTCAGCAGCGGCCACGATGCTTGCGCGCGATGTCGGCGTGGTCGAAATCAGTTGATCGATGAACTCCTTGTCCGTGCATACCTTGTTTTTGGACTGCGGACGCCGCAGCGCCTCCGGGTTCAAATCCTTCGCAACCCGCATCAGCGGAAACTCCCAGGACAAAACAAATTCGGGCATTTGCGGCAGGTTTCGCAAAATGCTCGTGACCGTAAAACAGTTGTCCTCCTCATGCGGCGTGAGAACGACAATGCTATCGGGATCACGCGCCCAGGCACCCGCTCCGCTCATGCGATCCATCGGATTCTTCGACGTGCTGTCGCCCTTAGCGAAATGATGCGCAATGACCACCGCAGCACCCGAACCTTGCGCGATTGCCTCGAACTCATTCATCAGCTCGGCAATCTCACCGTTCGCGTTTTCGTCGCGATCGCCCAGCACCTTGTAAGCGGGATCCAAAATGATTAGCCCGAACTGATGCCGCGCCAATTGCTCCAGCAACTTTGGCCGCAACACCGTCAGATCGGCGTTGTGCCCGCGCAGATTCCAAAGACTGAGCGTGTCCCCCATGCCTTTGCACTCCGGCCGCGCCGCGCAAAGCGCGTCCACGCGTTCTGCCATTGCCCAATCCTGAAGTTCGAAATTGATATAAACGACCGACGTTTTAGCGCACTGCTTACCCCACCACTGCTGACCGCTCGCGACGCTAAAAGCCAGGTCAAGCAAACCCCACGACTTGTTGCTCTTGGCCGTTCCGCCCAAAATCATTTTGCACCCTTGATGCAGGATGCCCTGAATGATTTGCGGCGGTGCCTTCGGCGGGTTAACGACAAAGTTACGAAACGTGACAATGTCCGGCAACGGCCGCGGCACGGCACCAAGATCAACTGCAATGTCAATTTGCTCGCTCATTCGCGCAACCAAACCAACCGTTGTAGTTTCCCGTCACGCCATGCACCGGGCACACGCACGGGCTGCGAATAGGTAAATACTTTTGGATCACACCCGAACACCTGCAGCGCTGCCTTCAATCGCCCTTCGTGCAGACGAGTGCGGGGCGCATCAAACCACGCGTGCAGTGACTTTCCGGCCGTGTCCACGATGCAATGCAGGCGATACCGAAGCCGCCGCTGCATATACGCAAACACCGCACCCACTTCATCTTTGCTGAGCGTGTCCGACTCGATGACAAGGAAGCGATGCCCGTCGATGCTTTCGTTCGATCGCTGAAAACTCCCCGGCTTGAAAGCCGAGCCGCACGTAAAGTTTCCCATAGCCGGCCCAATCTGATACCACTCCGCCACCGGTCGAAAATGCGTTTTGTGCTCAGGCTTGCCCGAGCTGAAAACATCCCCGATCCAAACCGTCGAATGCGCAGGCCACAATTTTAGCCAGGTGCGGAACTGCTCATCTGGCTCGCGCTCGCTGACCTGCAAAGGCGAGTCCGCGAGAATCCGCTCCATCGGCCAATGAAACGCACCGAACAATTCCGGTTTGAACCGTTCCGCGACCACCCGCAGCGTTTCCAAAACCGTTCGTTCATCATGGTAGGGCGCGTCGCTTCGAGCGCGCCGCTCCACTTCAACAACTTCCCGCTTCAAAATTTCGTCCGTCGATTGCAACACATCGCCACTCCGTAAAGTCTGCCCATCGGGCAAAACTATTTCCCAACTACTAGCTCCTAACTCCTGCCGCAACCGGAGGTTGGCGGCGGCGACCGCAGGCGCACACGAGGCATGAAAACAAAAGACCGTCGGCGCGCCGTCGACATTAACGCGGCAATCCTTATCCCCGTTTTGGCTCGTGTGTAGCGATTCACCGGGACACCGGCAAAAACCGCTGACCTCCGATTGCCAATCAATCGAACCGAGCAACTGCGCTGCAATGTGTCGAGGATCAACCATGTGCCGTGGGTGTCTTGGTTATTGCAAAAGGTGTGTCTCACAATGCTGCTTAACAGCGCGGGCAAACGCGGCGGGCCGCTTGCAGATCGCCCGAACAACCTTCGCAGGCAGATCAGCCAAGCTCGTCACGCCGTACTGATGCGCGATGAACCGCAACACCATCGCGTTACTCTCCGGATTATTTCCGATGAGGCGACGCACACGGCCGATTTCCTGCATTGATGGCCGGCTTGTTTCCATTGAGCCCCTATCTAGTTGAGTTCCGGCCGTTCGATGTTCAGAGCTGATTCGCCAGGCGAATAGCACTTCACATACTTCCAGGCGTTGTAAGCCGCCGCGAAAACCTTCGTGTAATCGAATGTCTCGGGCCAAACCTTCACGTGCACAGGACCGGGCTCGACGCTGTCGATGACCACTGACACGAGGCCGACGATGTTCTTTCCCGTAGATACGTTGACCGCCTCGCGATACGCCGCGAGCTGCAACGGCCACGTTTCATAAAACGCAGGCTTCGGCGCGCCCTTTGCCGAGCGCTTCACCTTTTGCGTTTTGAAATCCACTACGCACCAGCCAACGTCTTTGATCTTCGCGACCATATCGACGCGACCGGCATACAGCGCCGTTGGATGCACCATCACTTGCTCGATGCAATCGATGCGCTCGACGTTTTCATCGAACCAACGAACAACGTCCTTGATGAATGCAAGCAACGTTGGATCGCTCGGTAGTTCCTTGTTGATGGCATAAGCTTCGCAAGCGGCATGAATCGCCGCGCCGAAGTCCGCAGCCTTCTCAACTTGCTCGCTCATGTCTTTGACGACGCGACGAGCAAACGCGTCGAGCGGTTCATCCGCACCGCGCGGTAAAGTCAGCGCCGCCATGATGCCTTGCTCGATCCTCCACGCATCGAGCCCAGGTTTGGCGAGCACTCCCAAAATGTTAGTGACGCTCGGCAGCGCGAGCACTTTGCGCGCGTCCGCCAGCGTGACGGCGCGGTCACCGCTGCCGTCCTTCTTTGCGATTTGATGAAATGGCCGGCCATCTCGCAAATACCAATGGCTCGGAGCTTGTCTATCAATCAGTGTCATAAAATTTCCTTTCAAAAAACGCGGGGCAGTAGTTGCCCTGCCCCGCGTGACCTTGGCGTCATGTGTTAAGGGATGATTTCGTTGAGCTCAGAATCCGACTTCAGGATCGTACTCAGGAACGGAAGGCGCCGGCGTCGGCGCGGCGCTTTTGGATTCAGCGACCGGAGCCGCGGGCGTGATGCTCCGCGCCGGCATTGCGGGTGCAGGAACATTTGCGCGTGCCGCAGGCACATTGGACGGAATCCCCTGCCCAGCTTTCGCTTTCGCATCCGCGATGCGCTGACGCGCAGCCGCAGGATCGTAATGACCGGAAGGCGCAAGCTTCTTTGTCGGTTTCGAAACCGCATCGATCGCGCCGTAAGTCTGACCTGACAAATTCAGCTGATGACTAATCACCAACGTGCAAGACGCGCCGATCAACTTGCCGAGGTCAATCGTTTCACCAGGAACGACCGGACGACCGCGCCATTTTCCGAGGAACTCCGCCAGCTTCGCTTTCGGATGAAGGCTCGCAGTGAAGTTTTTCGTGATCGTGCAATTGCGACCGTCATCGAGCTTCTGTTCAGATTCGAAAACGAGGCGCAACTTATGCACCATTCGCTTTTCACCTTGGAACTCGTTCTCAACGAGACCGAGATCGATGACGTCGACACAAACGGCGGGGTGAATCCCTTCCGGATGCGGTTTGAACTCTGTACTAACTTTGGACTGTAGGACCATACTCATTGCTTTTGCTTTCTTCTTTGTTCTCTGTGCCGTTTGGCATCGGAGGATTGTTGTTTGTCTTGTTCTTTGCATCTGGAGGCAACGCGCCCCGCAGAAAGTGAAAAAATGTTTCGGCACTCATCGTGATCAACCACGGCGCATGATTGCGCCGATGCGCCACGACCCACGGCTTGCCGCCGCAATCACCGATCGCTTGCACGCACGCGTCGGTAAGATTCAGGTTTTGCACGCGCTTGATTTCAAAGTGCAGCCAGGAGAGCGCTTCGCTTACGACGTCGGGACTATCTTCGCCGCCGCAGAATTGCTGTCCGCGCCGTGCGTCAAAACCGTGCTCGCGCAGCAACGAAGCAAATTCGCGCTCACCGACTTTTCCTTTCCTTCGGGAATTCATTTGAGGTGGCGGCGTGCTAACGCTCACTTCTTGGAAGTGAAAAGATGTGCGACCTCTGAAGCGGGTAGCTCTGCCTTTGCGCAAACGCGATAATTCGCTTCCAGATGTCGTTGCACGTCGGCCCAGTCGAAAAGCACGGCGTGTCCGCACTTCACGAAAGGGATCATTCCGCGCTTCTGCCATTTTTCGACAGTGCGCGTGGTTTTCTTCATCCGCCGCGCCACTTCATCTTTGGTGATGTAGCCCTCTTTTTGCGTGATGACCGTTTGTTGAACTGTTTCCATAACGATTGCTTTCTCTATTTGTTGCGAGCCAACTCCCGTTGACGCGCTACTGTTTATAACTCTGTTTTTTTGCGTGACCTCTTTGGTGGAAAAACGCCCTCTGCAAACTTGCGAACCCTTGCGAATCGCCGCGAAACTTCGCGTCGTTATCGCGCACTAAAAATTTCTGAAAAAATTGTTGACGGTGTTTTGCGCTTTTTTTCGCATCCAAAGCGCTGTTTGTGCGCAACGCTCTGCAAACTGGACAGTTGCAAGCGCGAATCCGGTTGCGTATTGTGCAACCAAGAAGGCAAAAAAATAGATGAGCTACCTCAGCACAACTTTGGCCCACGTCGCCGATCGACACGCCCTCAGACAGCTGGACATTGCCGAACGCTCCGGCATATCCAAAGGTTTCATGAGTCGCGTATTCAGCGGTGAAACCTTCGATCTCTCTGACAAGAACTTCGTTTCTATATTGAAAGCCTTTGCTGCCGACCCAAAAGCCCAGGCCGAGCTCATCGTCGCACGCTGCATGGACGCCACCCAATGCGCACGAGCCGAGAAGATCCCCGGCGCCGAGCTGGTCCACATCGGAATAAAGCACGGTGCCAAGGCCGAGAATGTCGGCGTCGAATTGTCTGAGAATGTTCATTTGAGTAAAGAGACAGAGCGAGCCATTGCTCATTTGCGCAGCCTCTGTCCGGTTAATTCTGAGTTGGAGAAGCACCTGGTCGGTTACGCCCGCCTGTTCGGAATGAAATAGAGCCCGCACCTGCGCTGCGGACGTTCCGCCGGTTGATCAGCCGCGTTTTGATAAAGCACGAAAGCGTTGCATCCCATTTTCGCGCCGCACTTGCGATCTGCGGCGAGGTGCATTCCTCCATCGCTCGAATTGACCGAATAAAAGTTCGAAGGACCGTTTTTTCTGTTTCGGGCACTGCCGCCCACCACTCTGGAGACTGTGAGACATTTGTTTTCATGCCGCTCATTTTACAGAGGGGGGTTAGACAGCTACGGGGGTATACCCAAAGATTTTTTAAAAAAGTTATTCACAACCACTAAATCATTGGGGCGGAACAACGTCTCTACGCTCGCCGACAAAAGCCAGAATATCTGCGCGCCGCACCCGGTTTGAACCTGGCAAGACCTCCACGGGTTGAACCTTTCCCGCTTTAATCATTCGCCAAAGTGTCGCCCGCGAAACGCCCAGGAATTTCGCAGCGTCTCCCATTCCAATTAGAAGCGGGCCAGTCAAAGGGACCTGCTTCTCATCACGTATTCGCGGATCGAGAACGCGCTCCACCTGTTGAAATTTTTCTGGCGTTGCTATGAGAAGCTTTGCTAGAAGCTGCTTAAACCTCTCGATATCAGTTGATTGGGGTAAGTTTATCATCACTAAAAGATGGCATTTTTTCCCCAAAAATAAAATTTCACTTGGACAGCCTTTGTCCAAGTGAGCTTGCTACGCTTCTCGCATGAAAATTGAAAAATCATACGAAACAAGCCAACCGATCATGCTCCCAAAACAAAACGTGAATCGCGCACGGCGTGGCATGCGCTCGACAAAAACAAATCTCGTAGCCCGACGTGCCAACGTCCCTGCCCATGTTCGGCGCGAGACGATCGAGCGCCCCTTCCGCATTCACGAAATGATTGCCGCAGGCAAATATCCAAATGCCCAAACCATTGCCAAAGAGCTCGAGGTCTCACCCAAAACTATCGTGCGCGATTTGCAATTCATGCGCGACCGTCTCGATCTGCCAATAGAATATCACCCGCAACGCCACGGGTTTTATTATTCCAAACCCGTTGCCAAATTCCCCGGCTCTGTAAAGGTCACTGAATCCGAACTCTTCGCGCTCCTCGTCGCGCACAAAGCGATCGAACAATACAAAGGCACGCCGTTTTACCAACCGCTGCTCATGGCGTTCGCAAAGCTGACCGGTCAGTTGGATAGAAAAGAACGATACACGGCAGAAAGCATCCAGGAGGCGCTTTCGTTCCGTCCGTTTGCACCGGAAGACACCGACGTCGAAATCTTCCAAATCGTGACGCGCGCGCTGCAGGATCATCGCGCGCTCAAATTCGAATACCGCAAACCCGGACAAAAAAGCGCCGACATGCGCGACGTCCATCCGTATCACCTGACCTGCATCGACAACCGTTGGTATCTGCTCGCATATGACATGGATCGGTCTGACATCCGCACCTTCGTCTTGGGTAGAACAACCAACCCGCGCATCGGTGACCCGTTCACCAAACCAAAGGACTTCGATCCAGACAAATATTTCGACGGCAGTTTCGGTGCTATGAAGGGCACTGGTGATTATGAAGTGGTGATCGAGTTTGACGCCTTTGCAACCGACCAGCTCCGCGGCCGGAAATGGCATCCAACACAAGTCGTGACCGAACTGCCTGGCGGCGGTTCCCAAATGCGCATGCGCCTCAGCGGCCTCGAAGAAATCGAACGCTGGATCCTCAGCTGGGGAACACACGCAAATGCAGTTTACCCGAAAGCGCTTGTCGACCGTATTCGCCAAACCGTCCACGATTTAAGCATCCGTTACGGCACCGTACAGAATGATTGATAGTTCATATGACTTACCTGCGACGAAAACATATAGGTCGACTGTCTCACAGTGAAAGAAATCACCCTTGCTTCATCAGAGTGATGCGTCATGATGCGGCTATGCGTTCAAAGAAACCTTCGCATAGCGTCAAAGCAATTCCGAGCGGCACTAGAATAACGGTGACTTTTCCGTCTGACGACTATGCTGAACTTCTCCGGCTTGCTTCGGCAAAACGTGTTTCGGCGTCTTGGATCGTTCGCGATGCCGTCGAAAAATATCTGACTGGCGACATTCCGCTTTTCGCCAACGCGAACGGGAGAAAGCTATGAATTACCGTTTTTCCGGCCACGAAACATTTCCATGCCGTTACACTTGGCTGCCAAAGGCTGTTCGCAACATACGCGAAGATGCAAACCTTTTTGGGAATGAAGACACGGCAATGGTCCGCCTCGGAGTCGGCAAGAACATGGTGCGGGCTATTCGTTTTTGGGCTGGTGCCGCAGAAGTAATAGCAGAAAACCCGGCGAAAGAGCTCGTAGTGTCGGACTTTGGCAACTCCGTATTCGGTCCAAATGGCTATGACGAATATCTTGAGGACATCAGGACCCTGTGGCTTATCCACTGGAAGCTTTCGGCCTCAGCTACCGAACCCCTCTATGCTTGGCATTTTCTTTTGAATTTTTGGCATCGGCCTGATTTTACTCCGAGCGAGGCCCTCGCTGCGCTTACGAAGGAGGCCGAGCGTCTCGGCAAAAAACTTTCACCGGTAACATTGGACCACCACTTTAATACCTTTCTCCACACGTACATTCCGACTCGTAGCAAAAAAGGCGAAGTGCTGGAGGATAATTTAGATTGCCCACTGGTCGAATTGGAATTGATCGAAGCTGTCGGCGAGCGAACGATGGCGAATTCGAACCGGCGCGAAACAATTTATGCGTTTCGTGTCGAAGAAAAACCTGAGATTTCACCAGAACTGTTTGTCTACTGTTTGGAAGATTTTTGGAAAAAGCGGCATTCGACTGAGAAGACGCTGCCTTTCCGCGAAATTGCAGTCGGCGAAGGAAGCCCTGGCCAAATTTTCAAGTTGCCGGAGCAGTCATTGCGCGAGCGGCTTGAGAGTATTGAAATAGATTCCTCTGGATATTTTGATTACCACGAGTCCGCCTCGCTTCAACAAGTATCGCGCACCGGTCATGGTTCGGCGACGTCTCTCTTAAAAAAGATCTACCGAAGGAGCTGATTATGTCGGAACACAAAATTTCAAAAATGTTTAACATCCAACGGCGTTTCCTTCGATCCGCTCACTTGGAGCGCGATTTCAGGGACCCTTCGGCCCTGCAAGGGTACGTTGTTACGCGGCATATTGCCGACAACCTCAGCCGGATTAGCGAAGGATTATCACCCAAATCCGGACAGCGCGCTTGGCGTATCACTGGAGATTATGGATCTGGAAAGTCCAGTTTTGCACTTCTGCTTGCGCATCTTTTCGCTGGCAAAGATTCAGAACTCCCGCCTCAACTTCGAAAAGTCATAGATCTTTCTCAAGTTAGGAAATTCGGCCTACGCCTCTTGCCAGTGCTAGTTACTGGTTCGCGCGAACCCTTGTCCACGGCGATTATCCGCTCGCTTGCGCGCGCATTGGAAGATCAGTTCGACGCACGCGCAAAGATAAAAGTACTGCAAGAGATAAACGCTGCGCTGCGTGCCGTGCCGGTTCAAATCTCTGACGATGCCGCGCTTCGTTTACTGCTAGAAGCAAACTCCCAAGTCATCATCCACGGAAAGGGGGACGGACTCCTGATCATCCTCGATGAATTGGGTAAGTTTCTCGAATTTGCCGCGCTGCACCCCGAAAGGCAGGACATTTTTTTCCTCCAGCAGCTCGCGGAAGCCGCTACCCGTAGCAGCCGCGAACCTCTCTTTACGATTGGCCTCCTTCACCAAGGCTTTAGTGCGTACGCCGATCAAATGTCCCAATCTGCTCAAAAGGAATGGGAAAAGGTCGCCGGAAGGTTTGAAGAACTTGTTTTCGATCAACCGCTTGACCAAATCACGCATCTAATCGGCTCTGCGTTGAATGTGTCGGAGAGGCTTTATCCGAAAGGAGCGGACTCGCGAGCGAAGACCGCGATGCAAACTGCTGCGGAAATCGGATGGTTTGGTGCTGCGCCGGCAACATCATCGCTTACCGCTGCTGCCCAACATCTGTATCCGTTGCATCCGACAACCATTCCGGTTCTCGTAAAGCTGTTCAGCCGCTTTGGGCAAAACGAAAGATCACTATTCAGCTTCCTGCTTTCCAATGAGCCTTACGGGCTACAAGCGTTTTCCGAACAAGAGGCGAGAGCCGAATCGTTCTACCGCATACACAACCTGTACGATTACACCGCCGCCAATTTTGGCCACCGGTTGAGTGTTCAGAGCTACCGTAATCACTGGAATCACATAGATTCGCTTGTCCGCAGCTTTCCCACCGAAAACGAAACGGAAATCGCGGTTCTGAAAACTGTTGGGTTGCTCAACCTCATCAATGCTCCAGGCCTCCTGCCGACAGAAGAAGCGATCGTGCTGGCGCTTGCGGCCGGGGGTCACGACGGCGAACAAAAGATCCGCGCCAGCCTCCGGCATCTTAATAAGGACCGGCATGTCCTCTACGCTCGCGGCAAGAGCGGCGGCTACTGTCTATGGTCGCACACCAGCGTCAACCTTGACGCCGCCTACGAAGAAGCAGCCCGCGCCATTGGTTCGCAGAAGAAAGTCGCAAACCAAATCCATGAGCATTTGGACGCGCGCCCGGTCGTTGCTCGCCGCCATTATATCAAGACCGGCAATCTTCGGCACTTCGAGGTGAACTACTGCGGCCTGACCGACCTTCAATCACTCATTGAAAAACCGCTCTCGTCGTCTGACGGCAGAATTATTATTCCACTTTGCGAAACCCCGGACGAAGTTCGGACAGCGACAGATTTTGCACGTTCGCTCACCGACAGGCTCGATATCATAATCGGAATCACGGATCCGTTGGCGTCTTTATCTGGCTTGTTGCAAGAACTTGAACGATGGAATTGGGTCGAACGGAATATTCCAGAGCTCAAAGACGATCGTTATGCCGCAGAGGAGGTCGCTCGCCAACTCGCTCTTGCGCGGCACACGCTGGAAAAACGGATTGAACATTATGCAGGCCTCCGACAAGCGTCGCGCTCAGGTTCAATGTCCATCCGTTGGTACAGCGAAGGACGGCGGGAAAAAGTTGAGTCGGGTCCGGATTTCCTGCTGCTCCTCTCCAAAATTTGCGACAAACTTTACGATCAGTCTCCGATTATACACAACGAGCTTGTCAACCGCCGATCTTTGAGTTCCGCCGCCGCCTCTGGCCGGATGCGTCTAATCAGGGGAATGTTTGCCAGCGGCGACAAGGCGCTTTTGGGCATGGACGCTGCGAAAAAACCACCGGAGATGTCTATGTATCTGTCTGTTTTGCTTGAATCCAAGCTCCACAGGCAGAAAAGCGGTGCTTGGATTTTGCAGGAGCCATCGGAGGAAAATGATCCGTGCAAATTGCAACCAGCGTTCGCCCACCTTCGCAAACTCCTTGCCGCCACTCCGGACAGCCGTATTCCGGTGACGAGTATTCTTGCCTCATTGCGCCAACCGCCTTTCGGAATCCGCGACGGCATTTTACCGATCCTTCTCGTTATCGCACTGTTAGAGCATGAACATGAGCTTGCACTGTACGAAAACGGCACGTTTCTGAGCCGCGTCGGCAGTGAGGAAATTCTCCGGCTATCGAAAGCTCCCCATGTGTTCGAACTTCAACTTTTCAAAATCCAAGGCGTGCGTCGCACGGTGTTTGAAAAGTTGACTGGCCTTCTAGGCGTCCCACGCTCAAAGACGAAAGCCGAAATTCTTGACGTCGTTCGACCGCTTTGTGTGTTCGTTGCCGGACTTCCCGAATACACCCGGATGACGCAGCGGCTCTCAGTGAACACCCGCGCCGCTCGCGACGCCATACTCCAGGCTCGCGAACCTGCTGCCCTCCTGTTTAAAGAACTCCCAATGGCAATGGATCTGCCACCGTTTGGCACCGACTCGAATGCCGCTACAACCGCCAGGTCGCAAGAATTCCTTGCCTGCTTACAAGCGGTTTTGGAAGAACTCAAATTGGCCTACCCGCAGCTAAAATCCCGAATTCGTGACAAACTGCTGGCCGCCTTTGAGGTGCCGGCTTCCACAGCGTTGCAGCCATTCCGCGATTCGTTGGCTGTCCGGTGCGAAAATTTAGTCGTCAATATTCGCGATATGGATCTAAAAGCTTTCTGCCTACGCTTACTCGACAGCCAGTTGCCCGAATCAGACTGGATCGAGTCGGTTGGGAGTTTCATTGCAAATAGCCCTCCTTCGCGATGGAAAGACGACAACGAAGCCCAGTTTACTGAAAAGTTGTCGCTTTTGATTCAGAAGTTCCTTCGCGTCGAAAGCATCTGTTTCACTGCCGGCAAGCAAACCGCCGCTCGTCCAGCATTTCGTATCGCCATTACTGCTCGCGACGGTAGCGAGCGTGACCGCGTCGTTCATCTCGGTCCCGATCAAGAACCCGAAGCCAAGGAACTCGAGAAACAAATTCTAGCGTTGATCAAGCAAAGCAACCCTGTATCAATAACCGCGGCATCTCGGGTAATCTGGAGATTGCTGCAAACTGACAAACATGAGCAGCCCCCAAATTGATTCTAGCCGGCCAGTCCGGCACATTCTTGGATTGTCCGGCGGCAAGGATAGCACCGCCCTCGCTATCCACATGCGTAAAACGCGCCCGGAGCTCAACTTGGAATACGTGTTCTGCGATACCGGCAGCGAGCTCACCGAAACGTACGAATACCTCAATTTGGTCGAGGCTTTTCTCG
>JAQGOW010000247.1 GCA_028293405.1 Verrucomicrobiales bacterium | reverse complement strand
TATCTGCGGTGCGGAGCGATCGCGCGTTTTTCGCCAGTGATGCGAGCGGTAGTGAATGATGCGCGTGCGGGCAAACTCATTCTCGGTACTTGCAACGGGTTCCAAATTCTTTGCGAGGCTGGTTTGTTACCAGGAGCGCTCGTGCGTAATCGATCCCTTCGGTTTATTTGCAACATGGTTACGACGCGTGTCGAAGTTGCGGATTCGGCGTTCACCCATGGTTGCCCGGAAGGAACGCTCCTGCGTTTGCCCATCGCTCATGGTGAAGGCTGTTTCTTTGCTGATACTGAGACACTGCGTGAACTGAACCAGCACCGACAAATCGTCCTGCGCTATGCCGACAAAGAGGGGAGAGTCGTGGCGGAAGCGAATCCCAATGGATCAGTCGAAAATATTGCCGGCATTTGTAATCGTGAGGGGAATGTCTTCGGGTTAATGCCACATCCGGATCGTGCTTCGGATGCGCGCCTGGGCAGTATTGACGGCATGAAGATTTTCCAGTCCATGTTGCAAACGATCGAAGCGCAACGCGCTCGGGCGGCCTAAGCTACCCCTGTGGGAGCGAACCGGCTGTTCTGCGGGACATCGCGGCTGTTCCAGTTGTACCGAGATTAGGCGACAAGATGGCTAAATTCCCGCCCGAAAAGGGGAGCCTGATCAAGCAGATGTCAACCGTCTGATCGTCTGTAATTAATACACGGGTGTAACAAAATATTACACGTCTGGGCCTGGGTTTGAAGGGTTTACCTGGGTAAATTCGCCTGGCACCCACGTTGCTAAAGGGAACTGACAACAACCCTATTACACCCAAATATGCTCCTAGAAAAAACACTTCATATGAGTCAGCCGCTGAGTGAATGCAAAGCGCGTCTGGCCAGCATCCAATCTTATCGGCGCCAATTCGTCATGGTGACGAAAGCGACCGTCACGTCGTCCAAAACCGTCGACTTCAGCTTCCGCGGTCCGCTCGGTTTCAGTGCGCGCACCGTATTGCTCGCAGTCGACAGTGATTCGCCTGATGAATGCGCATTTGAATCTGTTGGCGGGAACATCGACCTGATGGGCCTGGTAAATTTCACGGAGATTCGTCCAACTTGCACGGAGATCACGTTGGCGGTCCATTACGAGATCAAGAGCAAACTGTTCGCATGGCTTGATCGCCGGCTCCATTTTGTCGACGCGTTTGTGAATTCGGAATTGCGCAGCATTCGCGCCCACTTCGAAGGAATCGCCGCACCCTACGTCGAACACGCGCCAGTTTTGCCGATGTTCGAAGCCGCTACGGCTTAACGTTTCGGGACGGTTTGCAAAAGAGCACGCAGCGTTTAGCTGCGTGCTCTTTGTTTGTACTGGCATTTAGTTTATCTATGGAGGGGCGAGCTCTGCGAGCCCGCCGCCACCGGCGTCACAGAGCTCCGCCCTCTATAAGCCGAGCCGATCGTGACGCCGCCCAGCGCTTGAGGTCCGTCGCCGCCACACTTTCGGCGATCGTATTGCGTTCTATTTGATGCGAACGGCGTGAGTCTTGTCCATGCGCAGGACCTGGTTTGATTTCAAAGAAATACTGGCCTTAAGATCCGTCAATTTTTCCCCGTCGATCTGAACGCTTCCTTGTTTTACCAATCGACTTGCTTCCGCGCGCGATTTCTTTATGGCAAAAGCCCGGGCATAGGCTTCGATCACCACCGAAACAATCCCGCCGGCTTCGATGTCAGGGCCGAACACCAACTCCGGCAACTTAGCATCTGACAACCGCTTTTCGCTGAATCGCGTGTTCCATTCGTCCAAGGTGGTTTGGGCGGCTCCGGGTGAGTGATAGGTCTGCACGATCTCAAAAGCGAGCTGCTTTTTCGCTTCGAGCGGATGCTCTTTGTCGGGTAAATCTCGACCGAGCAGAGCAGGATAATAGCGTACCATCAGTTCGTCCGAAATGCTCATCAGTTTGCCGAACATCTCCTGGGCCGGCTCGTTGATGCCGACAAAATTGCCAAGGCTTTTGCTCATTTTGTTCGAGCCGTCCAAACCCTCCAAAATCGGCAGAAGAAATACGATTTGCTGGGGCATGCCCTCTCCCTTTTGAAAATCGCGGCCCATCAGAATGTTGAATAACTGGTCGGTGCCGCCGAGCTCAACATCAGCTCGGACCATCACTGAATCCCAACCTTGCATGATCGGATACTGGATCTCATGGGCATGGATGGCTTGCTGGTTCTTGATTCGCTCCGCAAAATCTTCGCGCTGCAACAACTGTTGCAAAGTAACGCGACTACTCAGCCGAATGATTTCTTCGAATGCCATGGGTCTGAACCAGTCGCCGTTGCACACCGTCTCCGTGCGGGCCGGGTCAAGAATCTTAAACGCCTGTTCGCGGTAGGTGGCAGCGTTGGCCATGACTTCTTCGTGGGTCAGGTGGGGGCGAGTGACAGAGCGACCGCTTGGATCGCCAATCATTCCGGTAAAATCCCCAATGATAAGAACGGCCTGGTGACCAAGATCCTGAAATTGGCGCAGCTTTCGGAGCACGACCGCATGGCCAAGATGAATATCCGCGCTGGTGGGATCGACCCCGAGCTTCACGCGCAGGGGCCGGCCTAACGCCAGCTTTTCGCGCAGTTCGCGTTCACTGATAATCTGCGCGGCGCCCTGTTTTAAAGCCGCGAGGGCTTCATCCGGTTGCATGATCCGTTACCGAATAGTGCACCGGGAACGATTGCGCTATTTGTTTTTGTTCAGTAAATCGCGCACCTGATCGATCGTCATCGGCGGATTCTCGCGATTGAGCGACTTCTGACTTTTACCTTTGTCGAGGAACGGGCGACTACCGGAATAAGCTTTGCCAGCCCGGGCTTTGTTCGCATCGTATGCGGTACGGGTCTCGGATTGCTTGGAGGCGGGATGATAGACTTTGCCTCCGGTTGCGGATTGTTGCGAGAGACGCTGCGCCTGTCCATCGCCATCGGTCCGGGCAGACCGGGAATTAAATTCTCCGGTCGAGAAATCGTGTGTATCCGAGAAACGTTTGCTCTTTGGCTTCTGTTCCAGGTAGAAGGTGCCAACGGTGGCATGCTTGTCGAGGGACGAACGGTTGGGAGTGAACTTTTTGTCCTGTTCGCTACTCTGCAGGGTCGTATCGGGCTTTAGAATGCGATCGAGGAGTTTGCGTTCTTGTTCCTGTGCATGGACGGGCGACAAGAAAACAAAGAACAAGCAAAACGGCAGAACCTTTATCACCTGGCCGCAGCGTGCCTAAGTGGTC
>JAQGOW010000231.1 GCA_028293405.1 Verrucomicrobiales bacterium | reverse complement strand
GAAGAGCGCGTCGCACAAGCCGGTGGGTTTTGGCTGGACGACATACGAGAATGTGGCCGAGCCGAGATTTCCGCCGTAATATTCCATGATGTCGGATTTACCAGAGGAGATGACGAAACAGATTTTGTCGGCGCCACCGCAAATCATTCGATCGATTAGATATTCACTGACGGCGCGGGGGCGTTCGATGCCATGATCGAGACGGCTACCGACAGGCAGGAGTTCTTTCGAGAACGCAAGTGGCTGAATGCGACTGCCGGCTCCCGCTGCTGGAATGATGCCCCACATACGAACTAGGAATTATTGAGTGTTAAAAATTCCGATGCCACTGCGTGCGCTGTTGGGCGCGGTTGAGATGGCGTATTTGCGAGAAGCGATTCGAACTCCATCGCACGCCTTGCGGCAGTGTGTTCGTCGAAGGTTCGTTCGTAGGCAGCGCCAGCGATTCGCGAAAGTTCGGCGTCGGACAATTCCAGAGCTTGAATCGCTTCATCCGTTTCGCGAGCAATAATGATTTCTTTGCCGGGCGTAAAGAATTCGTCAAGGCCTTGCCAATTGTCGCTGAGCAACGGCGTGCCGCAGGCCGCAGCTTCGAACAGGCGGCCGGATGGACAGTGGCCCATTTGCGCCATGGCCTTGCGCGTGATGTTGAGAGTCAGCCGAGACGAGGAGAAAAACGCCGGGTGATCCGGTGGCGGCATGTGGCGGACGAAGAAGATGTTGTCCGTCCACGGAAACTCCTGCGGATATTGCGCGCCGCCAATGAGGAAACGTTTGCTGGGCAATTGTCGCGCGGGCTCAATGAAGAGCTGGACGAGCGCTTCCTGGCGATCGGCTGCGTAGGTGCCGAGATACGACAGGTCGCACCGAAAGCGATCGCATGGCGCGATGCGGAAATGATTTGCTGGATCGACACTGCCATAAAGCGGAACGGTTCGTTTTGCACCGAGCTGCGATTTCAGTTCGTGCAACGCCGAACCACCGGTGTAGCTGAACCCTAGGTCGTAACCGCGCAAACCGTTCGGCCCAATATATTGCAGTTCTTCACCGCGACTGAGGCGATCAAGCGTGATTGGCGTGTCGAGGTCGTAGAAAGTTTTGAGACCCGCGCGCGATGACAACACAACTTCGGTCGCAGCAATGCCGTCGGGACAATAGGACGTGACCATCGCGACGTCCGCATCGGCGCAGGTATTCTCAGCGGCTTTCCGGATTGTTTCCCAGTCGGAATACAAAACGAGATCGACGAATTCGGCATCGGCGAGGTCGCGATGGGCAGCGTAGTAAGGCACGTCGCGTTCAAAAAACGTGACCTGATGACCGCGCGCGTGCAGGGCACGAATGAGGCCGCGCCAAAGTGTGGCGTGACCGTTCCCCCACGACGAACTAATCGTCAGACCAAAGATGACAATTTTCATAAGCCGGCGACAGCTTGGGATGCGACTGCGGTATCCTGCAAAATTTCCGCTGGCTGATCGGCCGCGATGAATTCCTCAACTTTTTGGCGCGCTTCGTTGTCGGTGAACTGGACCGGCGGCGACTTCATGAAGTATGAGCTCGGCCCCATCAACGAACCACCGATGCCACGGTCGAGCGCGAGTTTGGCGCAACGGACTGCGTCGATGACGACACCCGCACTGTTTGGCGAGTCCCATACTTCCAACTTCACTTCGCAATGAAGCGGAACGTTGCCGAAGGTAGTGCCTTCCATTTTGATGTAACACCACTTGCGATCAGCAAGCCACGGAACGTAATCGCTCGGACCCACATGAACGTTGTTGGCCGGCATGGCGTGGCCTAGTTGGCTTGTGACAGCGTTCGTCTTGGAGATTTTTTTCGATTCGAGACGCTCGCGTTCGAGCATGTTTAGAAAATCGGTATTGCCGCCGAAATTCAGTTGGTAGGTGCGATCGAGATGCACGCCGCGTTCGCGAAACAGATTAGCAAGAACGCGGTGCGTGATGGTTGCACCGACTTGCGATTTGATGTCATCGCCGATTATTGGAAGGCCTCGTTCTTCGAAACGCTTCTGCCAATACGGCTGCGAGGCGATGAACACGGGAATGCAATTTACGAACGCGCAGCCGGCTTCGAGGATTTGTTCGACATACCATTTCGTGGCCATCTCAGAGCCGACGGGCAAGTACGAAACAACGACATCGGTTTTTGTGTCGCGCAGGATGCCAATGATGTCGTCGGTTGCGCCGCCGGATTTTTCGATGACCTCGTTTAGGTATTTGCCAAGGCCATCGTGTGTCATGCCGCGATGGACTTTCACGCCGAGGTTCGGAACGTCGGAAAATTTGTAGGTGTTGTTCGGCTCCGCGAAAATCGCTTCGGAAAGATCGCGACCGACCTTCGTCGCGTTGATGTCGAATGCGGCGGTGAACTCAATGTCACTGATGTGATAACCGCCAAGATTCACGTGCATCAAGCCGGGCACGTCGGCCGTTGGATCGGCGTTTTTGTAGAATTCGACACCCTGCACCAACGACGATGCGCAATTGCCCACGCCAATGATGGCGACACGAACTTTGTGATTTCCATTCATCATAATGACCCTTTTGTTGCTGGCCCGAGGCGAGGTGCACCCCGTCGTTTTGAAATTTTACCAAGGAGTTTCGCTGCGTATTCTTCGAGTTCCGCCGCACGATGGTCAGCGGTGTGCTCGGCTAAAATGCGTTCTCTCGCGCGCGCGCCAATAGCCGCGCGTGTTTGCGGGGTGATTTCGGTTAAATAGCGCACTGTGTCCTGCGCGCAGGTAGAAATTAGAATTTCTTTGTTCGGCTCGAGCAACGTCTCGAGACCCGGCCAGTAGTCGCTGATAATAGGCGTGCCGCAGGCGGCCGCTTCGAATAAGCGGACGCTAGGCGAGTAACCGGCCTGCTTCATGTCATGCCGCGTTATGTTCAGTGTGAAATCCTGTTCGTTGTAAAACGCGCGATGAAGATTCGGCGGCAGATGCGTGATGCGCTCGACGTTTTTGGGCCAACGGATTGCTTTCGGATATTGCGGTCCGGCGACAAT
Organism: Verrucomicrobiales bacterium; assembly: GCA_028293405.1. Taxonomy (GTDB): domain Bacteria; phylum Verrucomicrobiota; class Verrucomicrobiia; order Limisphaerales; family Palsa-1400; genus JAICXV01. The sequence goes on along the minus strand of JAQGOW010000231.1, from coordinate 6,006 downwards.
GAAACTTTCTTTTGGCAACCGTTTGGCGGCATCGAGCATCAATTCGCGCAGGCCCGGTTGGCGATCTTTGCTGTAGGTGCCGAGATAACCGAGAGCCCACTTTTTTTCGAGTTGTTCGGGAAAGTAGAGCTTTGGATCGACTGAGCAATACAAGGCCCGCGCCATGGGCGAGCGGTAACGATTTTCGATCAGTTGAAGAGTTGGCCCTCCAGTGAACGACAGATAAAGCTGATAACGCGCGATGAGTTCGGTGGACAAATAATCGCAATCGTTGCGCTCCAAACGCGCGAGAGTCACCGGCGTGTCGATATCGTAAAAGGCGGTCAGACCGCGCGCAGTTTCGATGACCCATTGGCCGACGGCGATTCCTTCCGGAACATACGACCCAACGATTACGACATCTGCGTTACGGACGTCTTCGGCGAACACCGCGCGCAGCTGGTCGATGTCGTCGTACAACCCAATGCAGCAGTAGCGGGATTTCGGGTAATCGCGATTGTCGGCATACCACGTCGCGTCGCGTTCGAGGAAAATAATTTCGTGCCCGCGTTGGGCCAATCCACGCACCAAACCGCGATACGTAGTCGCGTGCCCGTTGCCCCAGGATGAGGTTATCGAAAGGCCGAGAACGACGATTTTCATTTTCATGCTACGGCAGTACTGAATTTACCTGCGAGCACTCGCTCCACTTCTTCGGCGCGGTGCGCATACGTGTGCTCGGCGAGAACACGCTTGAGCGCGTTGCGACCAATACCGCGTGCGCGCTGCGGCGTGAGTGCATTGAGAATCTCCGAAACCTCCTCACCGCTTTCCGCGACTAGAACTTCGCTGCCGGGTTCGAGAAAACTTTCAATGCCAATCCAGGCGTCCGTCAGTAAACACGCTCCTGCGCCGGCAGCTTCGAAGACCCGAGTTGGCGGTGAAAAACCAAAACGCGCCATGCTATCACGATTGATATTGAGCACTGCTTTTGGGGTGCAGTTGAAGGTGTTGTGCTCCTTCGTGTAAACGTGGCCGAGATAATTCACGTTTGCTGGCATGGGTTTGTCTTGCCAACCGCTGCCGCCGAGCAGGAATCTTTTATCCGGCTGCATCGCGGCGACTTTCAGGAAAAATTCTTCAACACGCTTTTCGCGATCGGGCAAACGATTGCCGAGAAATCCAAGGTCGCCTTCAAACCGCTTCTCGGCTGCGACTGGATGATGCGTGCTCGGGTCCAGTGCGTTGTAGATTGGAACACACTCGCGCGCGCCGATCGCGGTGTAGGCGTCGCACACAGGTTTGCCACCGCCATAGGTGAGAATCAGATCGTATTTCGGAACCAGTTCGAGGAACTGATCTTGCGGATTTTTTTCGACGCGTTCCAACGTGGCCGGCGCGTCAACGTCCCAGAACGCAACGAGAGTTTCTGGTGATTGCAGGTCGAGAACAGAGCGTTCAAGCAATTCATCGAAAACGCCAACGCCGCTGGCCTTCACGACAAGATCACTTCCCCTCGCCTGCTCCAAGGCGCACGCGACCGCGTCTTCGGTTGCGGGATAAACTACGGACTTTGCCCATGTTGGATCGGGAATGTCGCGATGTTGCTGACGTTCGAATGCGTCGGGTTCGTAAAACGTGATGCTATGGCCGCGCTCGTGCAGCGCACGAATGATGCCGCGGTAATAAGTGGCGGCTCCGTTCCAATAGGCTGAAACGAGGCTCGAGCCGAAAAATGCAATTTTTAGGCTTTGATTCATGGCGAAATTTTCCCTTCCGGATTTTGCGCGCGCACTTCGTCGCAGATGTTGAGCAGTTGATCGACGCGATGGGCGCAGGTGTGTCGTGAGCAAATCGTTTTGAACGCGTGATCTGCGAGGTTCTGCGCGAGATCTTCGTTCGACAGCAGGTTTTTGATTTGGCGCGTCATTTGTTGGCCCGTTTGAGCAACGAGGAAATCTTTTCCCGGAGTGAAGAGGTGTTCGCAATCGTTCCACGGCGATGAAATCAGCGGGATGCCACAGGCCATGGCTTCGAAGGGGCGAATGGTTGGTATACCGGGCAGCGCTTTGACATACGGACGGCGCGGCACGTGAACCGTGACTTTGAATTTTGAGAAGACGTTGGGCGCTTCGAAATTCGGGAGCCAACCGCCGTATTCAATACCGGCTTCGGCCAGAGCGCGCATGGCTGCTTCAGGATAGCGCACCCCGTAGACGCGCGCTTTCAAACCGAGAGTTTTCACGGGTTCGATGAGGAACTCGTGCAACTCCGCCGTGCGCTCGTCATCACCCCAGTTACCAATCCACACGAGATCGCCTTCGAATTCGTCCTGTGCGCGTGGATGAAAAACGCGAGTGTCAGCGGCTTCGTGCCAGGTCCAGGCACGTTGCACGAGTTCGCGATCTAAATACAAATCCCGCAAAACATTTCCGTAGGCCAACACGCCGTCATAGCGACTCAAGTCATAGCGGCGCATGTCATCGGGCGCCGTGACCATCCGATGATGCGTGTCGTGGAAAAACAAATTGAACGTTCCAATCGATTTTCGGTAGTAGCCGATTTGCGCGACCAGGTCGGCGTCGTTCCACTCATGCACAATCACCACATCGGCATCGTGCAACTCGGCCTCGAGATCATCGCCGGGTCGGTAGCAAACGCTGTCGAGGTGCGGATAGGCCCGATAAAAGTTTTTGATCGGCTGGTCGCCATGTTCGGCCAGAAGGCTCCGGCGGCTCCAGGAATCTTCAGGTTCGTAGACGCGCACTTCGTGGCCGCGCGAGATCAGTTCGGTGGCGATACCCCGCAAAAAATGAGCGTTGCCGTGATTCCAATCAGACAACAGCGTGTGATAAAACATTCTGATCCGCACAATTCCTCCTTGATTGCTCCTCGCGCTTCACAGCTAAAACTTCCCGATACACGCTCATGTATTCCGCACCGAATTGATGCGGGTTGAATTGAATGGCACGGCACTGAGCGTGCGCCGCGTTTTCTTTGTGCTTTGCGGGGTTGTCGATCAATTGCTTCAGGGCCGATTTCCATGCGGCGGTGTCATTGGGGGGAACGAACGTTGCCACCTGGCCCCAGATTTCGCGCAGGGTTGGAATGTCGCTTAAAACCAATGCGCAACCGGACAACGCCGCTTCGAGGATCGATAGACCAAAAGGTTCGTAAACAGCTGGCGCAGCGTAAATCGACGCGCGGCCGAGCCAATACGCCATCTTATCCTGACCAAGCCTGCCAAGCAGTTTCACGTTCTTGGTTTTGTCACGAGGTCTATTGGTAAGCTCTTTGTCCGGATGTTTGTCCTCGCCGGCAATGCAAACCGGCCACGGTAAATCGGGCGCAACTTCCAGCAACGTTGAAACATTCTTCGCCTCATCCCAAACACGACCCGCTGTGAGTATGATTTGTTCCTTTTCTTGCGGCGCAAACAGTCCTGGATGACGCGCGTTGTAGATAACGCGACTGCGTCGAAGCGGCCCGTAAAACGATTTGAGTCGGTCGAGCATGTCGCGACTGGGCGCGATCACCACGTCAGCGCTTTGCAAACCTTTAGCCACTTCGACGCCGTAACGCTTCCACTCCGGTGAAATTGGACTGCGCCTCACCGTTTGCCACCACGACAACACACAGGAATGGCCAACCATCACCGTGGGAGCGCTCCACGGCAAAGCACCGTGCGCATAGTTGTTGAGGTGAATCAAATCAGGCCGCACGTCATCATCCAAGCCAAGCAACCATTCCCCTGCTTTTTCGACATCAGCCCACGGGTCCTGCATCCACTCGAGCTTGAACTCGCTTTCGATGACTTGAACGTTTCGCAAGTCGCGCAGCTGTCTCCGCTGGTCGCGATTTAAAAGACCGCCCATCGTCGCGAGTGCCACTTGAACATCGTAATTGTCCAAAGCACTTGCGAGTTCCAGCGCATACGTCCACACACCGCCCACCGTGTCAGCGGTCATTAGAATGCGTCGAGGCGCACCGTTCATGCTGCGGACCCTCCGTCGCATGCGTAAATGTGGTCGAGCGTGCGTGCCACTTCGACGAGGTGTTCAACTTCGCAATCGAAATTCATCCCGCACGCCAATCGCCGAGCCCAATCAACGGCAGCGCGGCCCTGCCATTCATCCGGCGGCGAGGCGAGTGATCGGCGCTGTGTGCCGACACAATGATCTGCAGTGAAATCGAAAAACGACCCGGTAACGTTCCGCAAAACCGCGCCGCCTTTGGACCCATAAAACGCAGCAGAAATAATTGCGTCACAACCAGCCGGCAGTTTCCAGGAACACGCCATTTGCACGGTTGTTCCAGTATTCAGATCCAGTCGCGCGCTGGCGTAATCCTCGATGCCACCCTTCAATGGTTTGCCGTTTTGAAACAAACGACTGGTGACGCGCCCTACTTCAGGGAAGTCCAACGCCCACAGCGCGAGATCAACCAGGTGAATGCCTAAGTCAATCACGCAACCGCCGCCTGAAAGTTTGCGATCGTAAAACCAAGCCTTGTCCGGTCCGTAAGCATTGTGGAATGCGAGTTCAACCGCATACACCTGTCCCAACGTCCCCTGTCGCAGCAAATCGCGGATGCGTTTTACACCGGTGAGGTGACGATACGACAAATCGACGCTGAGCAGACAATCGTTTGCTCGCGCCGATTCCACGACGCGACGCGTTTCGTTCCCATTACGAGCGAGCGGTTTTTGGCAAAACACAGCAAGCCCACGTTCAAGACAGGCGATGGATTGTTCAGCATGAAGCGCACTCGGTGTCGCAATGACAACGCCATCCAAATCCGTTTCGAGCAATTCGTCCAACGACGAAGCAATTTGCGGCTCCGCTAACTCGCACTGGCCACAGGTCTCAATGGCTTGTTGAACAAGTTCCTTGGCGGGATCGGCGATGGCGGCGATTTCCGCGCAACCGCTGCGCGCAATCGCCTCCATGCGACTGCGCCCAATCCAGCCAACACCGAGAAACCCGAGGCGCGGTGTGCGCACGGCAGTGGTTCGATCGAGGTAACTTGGTTTCGCTTCGGCAACGGCAATCATATTTTCACCAACGCTTTCAAAAAGTTGTTCGGTCGTTGTTGCATGGAGGAAAAAGCCTTACCGATTTCGTTGAAGGCGAACGCGTGTGTATATAGTGGCGAGGGGTCGAGGCGACCGGATGCGACCGCCGCAACGGCTTCGCGCATGCCTTGGATGTAAACTTTAGAATCGCGCTCGTGTGCGTTGATGACATCAATACCGCGCCAATTCCAAAGCTGCATGTTCACCATGCGCGAACCGTTCTGGTGATAACCGGCGATGACCAACCGTCCGCGTTCACGTGTGAGATTGGTAGCGAGGTCCAGCGTTTCCTGCGTGCCGGCAGCTTCGATAACGCAGTCGCACATGGTTTCAGACGTCAGTTCCTTTGCGCGAACGGCTGCATTCGTGTCCAATGCAATCGTTTCGTGCGCTCCCATTTGTTTGGCGATTTCCAGCGCGAACGGCCGACGCGAAATCGCAATGACGCGTGCGCCGGCTTGGCTGCTCAACGCTGTCAATAGCGCTCCGAGAAAGCCAACACCGATGACAGCGACTGTTTGGCCTGCGCTGCTTTGCGCGCGGCGAAAAACGTTGAAGGCACAACCGAGTGCTTCACCGGGAAACGGTTTTTTCTTCAAGCTGTGCGGCAGGTGAACAACGTTCCCTTCGTCGGCGATGTCGTATTCCGCAAAGGCGTGATAGGAAAGGACAGCCACACGATCGCCCACCTTTACCGAGGAGACTTCGCCGCCTACAGCAGCAACTTCGCCCCAACCTTCGTGACCCGGAGCACCCGGTTCGAATGGATAATTGAACCACGGCCGCCCTTCCCATGGCGCTAAATTCGAGCCGCACACGCCGCATCCTTCCATTCGCACGCGCACTTGTTTCGCACCGGGTTCGGGCAACGGAATTGTTTTCACCTCGAACTTTTCCGGCGCACACAACACAGCGGCACGCATGTTCTGATCAGATGTATGCATTGGAGTGCC
>JAQGOW010000193.1 GCA_028293405.1 Verrucomicrobiales bacterium | reverse complement strand
GAGCGTTTGCCATAAAGGCTGTAAACCGGCAGACCGGTGCGTTCGTCAACGCTGTCGCTGACCGGTTCGTCGAAGTTGCCGTAGATGCCGTGCTCGGGGCCGAAGAGCGCTTTGACCTGCACGTCGGGTGCGTTGCGGAGGAGATCGACGGTGGGATAACGACGGCAATTGCGACCGGTTGGGTTCGTGATCAGGCCGATGCGTAGACCTTTGAGCGGCGCGAAATTGTCGCGAGCGAGGACGTCGATGCCGTTCAGAACGGACGGGACGTCATTGCTTACTTCGTTTTTTTTTGCGCTGGCTTCGCGGGTGTGATGGACTGGCGGCAGTGCGTTGGTAACCATCGCGAAATCGAAATCGGTGACTGACTCAGCCGCGAGTGTGCCGACGGCGCCATAGAGCGGGACGGTGCTGCCCTTACCATCGGGGTGAACGCGATTGGACAGAAAGATAAAGAAGGTTTTGGAGAATGGATCAATCCACACGGCGTTGCCGGTGAAACCGGTGTGGCCGTAGGAACCGAGCGGGAAGAGTTCGCCGCGGGGACGGCTGAACGGAGAATCGATATCCCAGCCGAAACCGCGACGGGCCGTGATGTTGGTCGGAGTTTGAACACTCGTCATCATTTTGACGGTTTCAGGTTTCATGATGCGCACGCCTTCGAGTTCGCCAAGGTTCAGGAGCATGCGGCAGTAACGAGCCATGTCAGCGGTGGTCGTAAACAAACCAGCGTGACCAGCAACGCCGCCCATGAGGCGGGCCGTGGGATCGTGAACGACGCCGCGCAGCATGACACCGTCAGTCATTTCGGTCGGCGCAACGCGAGGGATTTTCTCTTTAGGGGGAAGGAAGCCGGTGTCGACCATCTTCAAAGGTTGATAAATTTCTTTGGCACAAAATTCATTCAAAGGCATGCCGCTGACGCGCGCGACGATTTCACCGACGAGGAAAAGGTTGATGTCGCTATAGACGAGCTTCGCACCAACTGGATTCTGCAGCGGGATTTCGGCGGCGAGCTTGATCGCGGTTTCGGTGCCTTGCCATATGTTCCTTGTGGAAACATCGGGGGGCAGGCCGGAAACGTGCGTGAGCAGGTGGCGCACGGTGATTGTTGCTTTGTCGCCAGTTGCGCCAAATTCGGGGATGTAGGTGTGAACGGGTTCGTCGAGTTTCACTTTGCCGCGCTCGACCAAAATCATCATCGCGGGCGTGCCGGCAACGACCTTCGTTACTGAAGCAGCATCGAAGATGGTGTCCTTGGTCATTTCCTCCTCGGCTGGAACGAGCGCGCGATTGCCGTAAGCTTTGTTGTAAATGGTGCCGCCGTGCTCAACCCAAACCACCGCGCCGGGCAACTTCTCCTCTTCGATCGCCTTCTCAATAGCAGTGTCGATGGCGTGAAGTTTGGTTTTGTCGAGGACGCGTTCTGCGTGAACCGGCGCAAGGAGTGCGAGGGTGACGACGATTGGCAAAACAAATCGCGGCGTAATCATTGCCGGATGCTAGGACGGTTTTGCGAAAATCCGAAGCGGAAAAATCTGCGACGTTTGCGAGCGAAGTTGCCGATCAAAAACAGAGGCCGAACATGAACCGCGTGCTGAGCTTTTGGTTCGAATCGAATTCGATGTCGCGCGGCGTATCAGAATTGGCGACGTAACCGAAACCCAGGACGCGCGGCAAAACCGAAATGGCCATCCACCAATTGTCCTTGTGGCAGCGAAGGACGGGGCCGAGAAAGATTTTATTGCCGGCGAGGCGACGGTATTCGGGTAGTTCGCTGTGGTCGCGGAGTTCCACGCCAACCGACCAATGGGCACCGATGGCTCGGGCGATGCCGAGGCCGACTTCGAGATCACCCTCACGTTCTTTTATGCGGTTTGACCATTCGTTGCCTTGCGAAAAGTTGACGGCCCATTGCCAGAAATCGTAGTTGCGACCGATGACAACGGTTTCTTGAACATTGACGTTTTCACCGGATACGCGGGGCTGCACGGAAATGGCGAACGCGATTGGGAATTCCTCGGCGTCCCAGACTTGATAGGCGGTGTCCATGGACAAGGGCTTCCAAGCCATCGTTCGTAGCGGATCCAAGGTTGGTTCAGTGCCAAAAGAAGGCGCGGAGGCTGTGCGGACGCTGTTGTTTTGGGTTCCGGCGGAACGGTAATTAAGCCATTGCTGCGATTCCCAAACCGCGGTGTGACTGCGATCGAAATAGACTTGGCGTCGAGCGGCTGATGGAGACCAGGAATCGAAATTCGATTTGGCCGCGCTCGCGGGATAGGTCGAAGGAACAAAAGACTGCTCGGCCGCTGTAGCAGTAAAGACTGCGAGCAGACAAACCGTTAGCCCCAATAACAGACGCGGCGGCATTTGGTTTGAAATAGCAGGATGTGAGCCAACGCAATATTGAGTCTGTTTGTGGGACAAAGCCGGACACCCGTTTTGCTCATTTTGGAAGCGTAAAAAAATTTACTCGCGAGCGCGGTGGTCTGTGCCACTGTGTTTGTGCATTACAATGAGCAACTTAAGTCAGGGCCCCAAGTTAGAGGTGCTGTTTACTCCGGCTGAATTCGGGTTCTTGCCACAACGAGACCTGTCCGGGTCGGTATGCGTGGTTTTCGACATTTTGCGAGCAACTACGAGTATGGTCACGGCTTTGGGGAACGGAGCGGAAGCTATTATGCCCGTTTCGGAGATTGCCGAAGCCATGGCGTTGGCGCGCAAGAATCCGGGAGCGTTACTGGCGGGTGAGCGGGAGGGCTTTCGAATTCGTGCGGCGCAAACCGGGAGTGTGGATTTCGATCTCGGCAATTCACCACGTGAATTCACTCGCGAGCGCGTGGGTGGGAAAAAAATTGTGATCACTACCAC
>JAQGOW010000166.1 GCA_028293405.1 Verrucomicrobiales bacterium | reverse complement strand
CCGCGTAATCGATGAACTCGACGATCTGCGTGTTATCAATCCAGCCGTGTGGATGGAAAATAAAGTTGAAGGTGCCTTGCTTGATGACGGTGGCGCCGAGGAGCGCTTCCCAATCGCGCAGGGTATCAGGGTTTTTTGCGCCGTGATAATTTTGCGCCTCCCAATCGCTCGGAACCGCGCCCGGAAATTCCCAACACAACGTGCCAATCACATAGGGATACGGATAGTCCTCGACGGTGATGCCAAAGTTTTCGAACGGGACGTATTTGCGGAATCGTTCTTTGCCGTTGTCGTCGATCGTCAGTGAGCGGGGCAGGCTGCTGTCGTTCGTTGTCGTGATGTTCATCACTGAGGAATCGATCGCGAGGAAATTTCCGGCGGGCGTGTTGCGGTTGAAGATTTCCGCATAAAAACGCGGACTGGAACTGTTCATCGAATCACAGCAAGGCATCCGAAACGCGACTGGTTTAACACCAGCACTTTTGTTCAGTTGATCGATGCAACCTTGAACGGTGCGTTCGGCTTTAACGAAGTTGTTTTCGCTCAGAAGCGGGCAGGGATGCGCGAGTGTGTGGACTTCTATCGAAAGCCCTTCTTTAATCCACGACTGAATCTGCGGGTCTTTCGGGCTCGCGGTGCACGTCATGATGCTGACGGGCGCGCGACCATCGATTTGTTTGAGACGATTGAGAATCAGCCGAAGGAACCGCTCGTAACCGGCGCTCTCCCCCATGTCGTCAATCGCCAGAACCACAACTGCATCTACGTTCGATTCACCGACCCACTGGGGCGTGGTCAGTTTCGGAAAATTGCGGTGTGGATAGAAGGGGTCGGTTGAATCCAGGTAGGTAAGCCGGTTCGCATCCGTCGCGCATAAGCGCACACAGCTCGCAACCATCAGTAACGCTGCAACCACCCGGTTCATTGGATTGCTTCGAGTGAAGCGATGAGGGGCAGGGAATGCAAATGTTTTCGCGTTAGCAAAAACCCGCACAGGCAACGGACGAGGCGGCCATTTATAATTTTGCGCTTCGCTAAAAATAAAAAAATAATTTTTGGCGTTATGATCCGTTATGATGCGTTATGAACCGTTAGGGTCCGTGAGATGGCGTTATGCCGTCACAGTTCTAAAGCTCGAATCCGAAATCCGAAAAAGGCCGATGGGTCTGTTTTGCCGAATTTCGGGAAAAATCAAAAATGTTGCTCATTCCTTCTCTTTCTTTCTCATTCCTTCTCTTTTGAGAAACATGGAGAAACATCCGAGAAGGTTTGGAGAAACTTTGGAGAAACTCTTTATCGGTAAAGTTGCTCCGATGTTTCTCCACCTCGCGGCGTGTCGATTTGTCAAAGAACTGAAGGCATGTGACGAATGGTGGTTCGGCACGCCCAATCTGCATATTCAGCAGCGGCGGTATCGTATAGTAAAGTAGCTACTGTGTCAAATGTGGAAGAATCGATTTTTAAACCACGAAATACGCGAAAAACACGAAAGGCATTCGCTGCAGGGCACGATTAGGCGTTGCGGTTATTTCAATTCGGCGTTGATCAGTGCTTTTGCTGTGCGGAAGGCTTTGAGTCTGTTTCGCTGTAAGGTGTAGTGAGAAGTTCCCGGCGCGAATTTCGCTTGAGCTTTCTTGCTCTTGTTCGTCATCGCGGCGAACGCGCGGAGAGCGGCTTGCAAATCCTCTTGTCTGGGAACAGCCACCCCGTTCTTTGTTCCACTCATGAGTGCGAGCGCGAGGTGCAATGCTGTCAAGTTCTCTTGCAGCATTGTGTGCTGCCACGTTCCCGGTGTCAGTTTCTGTTGCGCCTTTTCCGATTTGTTGATGAGTGACGTTATCGGTCGAATCGCTTCCTGCAACTCGTTTGTAGTGTACCTATTCATCGGTGGTGCGTGTCGCGAGACCTAGCAGTTTTTATCCGACCACTGTTCGCATAAGTAATGGGCGAACAAGGGATTTAGGGGTCCGGTCCTGGAAAGCGAGCGGAGTCCAGGTCCGATGCTGAATCGGGACTGGCGTGGAGCGTGCGATGTCCGAGCCGGGCTGGCGATGCACTGGCCAGCGCGGCGGATGCGTTGCCGCAGGCTAGTTAAGCGGTCGGCGATGGCGGCTGGCCAGCTGACTCCACCATTGAATTCAGAATCTTCGCAAAATCCTCGAGGCCGGTGGAAGGGATGATGACGTTGTCGCGGCGACCGTTGACGTCCTCAGTGATGCGCAGAAAACGTCCACGCGGATTTTCTTTCAGGGTAAAAATGAAAGTTTTGCGTTCGATCTGGATCGTTTCGGTCTTGAGTGTATCTTCATCAACGCGTGGTCTAGGTGGCGCCGATTGATCGTAAGGGCGATCAGATTGATAAGGGCGTTGGTTGAAGGAAGGGGAGTAGCCGGATGGACGTTCGTTTGAAATCACGCCTATGTTGTAACATTATTTGCGTAGCGTTGGAAACGACAAATTTGTAGGGGAAAATATTACGCCTGTAAAGAAGGTTTGAGGCGGATGAGGAAGGCGTTTGCGCCGGTGATGGGGCCGATTCGTTGGCGTCTTTTGACTGGTTAGACCGCTTAGGAGCATCACTGTTTCTTTCGCGGTTCAATGTCGGTAATCGTCAAATCAATCGACACCATGTTCTTCGGCTTGGATTTGAACTGCAAAGTCCAAGGTTGTAGAGCTTTGGGCTCAGCAACGAGGAGGTGAATGATACAAATGTTTCCATAACCTATGCCCGATGAAGTTGCGCTCCCTCTCCAAATCTTCACGTCGTGACCTTTCGCATCGCGCAAACTGAAGTCCTCCACCGAGACGTCCTGCGTGCCAATCCACTTAGCGCCGTTGTTGCGAACGGTCAAAACTAAATCTGCTCCGGGAGAAGCATTCGTGCCGCTTCGAGAATCACTGACTACGCAATCCAGAGCGTAAGAAACCATATTGGTCTCGCCGGACTTGAGATGAACCAGCGTCTCGCCGCCGAGCGTGGAAGCACATGACAGTAACAATATGATAAAAGTCCTCATGACGTTCGAACTGGGCTAACAATCTGAAACGATCGTTAAAGGCCGTCAACAAAACAGGTAAACAATGGTCTTTCACGATACACCTTTTCCAGTCGCGGCTCCTTGTCCCGCACAAACGCTCGGCTTTCCCCTTTGGCCATATGTCAGAGTGCGAAGCGGTGTTTTGCAATCAAACGGAGTGCAGAAGTTACAAACCGGTAATTCATAACCGGGCAGGCATGTTGCTGAAAAAGAAATTAACTCCTTCGTCGCCGCTGGGCGAAAGTGAATCTTCGATTGAGGCGGTTTACCCAGGGTAGCTCGTGCCTCGCAACCGCTGGGCTGAGTGATCTAACGCCTTTGGCGTAGCGGAACTTTTTGCCCGTTCGGTCGACAATTTTCAAGGACACCAATCTTTTTCCAACGGAATACGGCTCTTTAAAGGCGTACTAAACCGCTTGCTCACGCGCGCGGCTCTGATGTTAAGTTACAGCGTAATGAACTACTGGATCGTGAAACAGGAACCGGAGGATTATTCGT
>JAQGOW010000164.1 GCA_028293405.1 Verrucomicrobiales bacterium | reverse complement strand
TCGCCGAGCAAAATCCTGCCATCGCAAAACGCCTTACACAGGCGGCCTTGCAGTGGAGGAAGAAACAACCTTGATCCGACTCGCAACTTCCTCATCGTCTATGAGAAACCTTTTCCGAGCGTTATTCGTTCTATTCCTCGCAGCGACAGTCAATGCCGCACCGCGTCCGAACATCCTTCTCATCCTGATCGACGACGTCGGCTATTCTGACCTCGGTTGTTTTGGCAGCGCCATTCACACGCCCAACGTCGATTCGCTCGCCAAACAAGGCGTCAGCTTTACGCAATTCTATAACAACGCGCGATGCTGTCCGACGCGCGCTTCATTGCTGACCGGTCTTTACGCACACCAGGCAGGTGTCGGTCACATGACGTGGGCCGACAACGGTTATGATGGTTATCGTGGATTGCTCAACAACCATTGCGCGACGATTGCGGAAGTTTTGAAGGCCGATGGTTACCGCACCTACATGGCGGGCAAATGGCACATCACCAGCGCCGACAAGGTCAATAGCGACCGCGCGCAGTGGCCGGTGCAACGTGGATTCGAAAAATTCTACGGCACGATCAAAGGTTCCGGCAGCTATTTCGATCCCGTCTCGCTGTGTCGCCAAAACAAATTCATCACACCCGAAAACGATCCTGAGTATAAACCACAGCAATTTTACTACACCGACGCCATGAGCGATAACGCGGTGAAATATCTGCAGGCACATCACACGGAGTCTCCCGACAAACCGTTTTTCATGTACGTCGCTTACACCGCGGCGCATTGGCCGATGCAGGCGCTCGACAAGGACATCGCAAAATACAAAGGCAAGTTCGACACCGGCTACGAACCGGAACGCCAAGCGCGCATCAAACGCTTGAAAGAACTCGGGTTGATGGACGCGAGTTGGGACCCTGCCCCGACCGTCGGCAACTGGAACGACGTTAAAAAGAAAAAGATCGAAGCGCGTTTCATGGAAGTTTACGCGGCGATGCTCGACAACATGGACCAGGGCGTTGGCCGTATTATAGGTGAATTGAAAAAGGAAAATCGTTTCGACAACACCCTTATTTTCTTCCTGCAGGACAACGGCGCTTGCGCGGAAGATACTGGACGTCGTCCCGTAAAGAAAACGCCGCAGCCGAAGTTGAAGCCAATGAAGGCGGACGAATTGCAGATCGCGCAACCGCGTCAAACGCGCGATGGTCGTCTCGTCAGAAAAGGCCCCGGTGTGATGTCGGGCGGCGACGATACCTTCATCGCTTACGGCGAATATTGGGCCAACGTTTCCAATACGCCGTTTCGCGAATATAAACATTGGGTGCACGAAGGTGGCATTTCCACACCGCTCATCGTGCATTGGCCCAGCGGAATTCCGAAAGAGCGCGACGGCAAATTGGAACGTCAACCCGGCCATCTCATCGACATCATGGCCACGTGCGTGGATGTTGCCGGAGCGAAATATCCCGCCGAGTTAAAGGGTAATAAAATCAAACCGATGCAAGGCGTCAGCCTCGTGCCTGCTTTGGCCGGAAAGGATTTGAATCGCAAAGGGCCGATGTTCTGGGAGCACGAAAGCAACCGCGCCGTTCGCGATGGCAAATGGAAGCTCGTCGCGAAAGCCGATCAACTTTGGGAACTTTACGATATGGAAAAAGATCGCACCGAAATGCACGACCTTGCCAAAACGCATCCTGAGGTCGTCAACGACCTCACGGCAAAGTGGGATGCATGGGCCGCGCGTAGCGATGTGTTGCCGTTGGGCGCATGGAAAGGCAAACACGGCCCCGAATAGGCGGTCCGCACAAGTCCTAGGCTCTCATTCGAGCGCGCAATCGAGACAATCGTTGGCTGAGCGCATCGATATCGCGCACGTTGATCGTTTGCTCGATTTCTCGGCCGAAAAACAAATCGAGCGTCCAATCCATCACGACGCGCAACTTCTTGGGCCAACGCGGCAGCTTTGCCAAGTAAACCGTCCGCCACATCCACCACGCTAGGAATCCGGAAAACTTAAAACCGAACACCATCGCAACGCCGGTGTGTCGTCCAATCGTCGCCAGTTGTCCCTGCGTTTTGTAAACGAACGGCTTCATGGAATGGCCAAGGATTGTGGCTTCGATGTTTTTCGCGACCGCCAACCCCTCCCGCAAACCATGCTGGGCCGTCGGTGGAAAAAGTTTTCCAGCTTTGATATCCGGCACTGCGGCTGAATCGCCCGCCGCCCAAACGCCGGATAGTTCCGGCACAGTGAGAAATTCGTTGACCGCGACGCGGTTCTTTACTTTGCGACACGGCAAAGCATCAGTGACTGAACTCGGTTTTACGCCAGCAGTCCAAAGAAGTGTTTGTGCAGAAATCTGAGAGCCGTTGTCGAGCGTGATGACCGCGCCATCGTAGGACGAAACGCGCACGCCTTTAATCACTTCGACTTTTCGTTCGCGCAATTTTTTCTCGGCGTAATTTCCAAGTTCCTCACCCAACTCCGGCAGTAGAAAAGTGCCGGAATGCACGACGACAACGCGAACCATGTCTTCGGTCAGCTCGGGATAAAACCGCAAGGTATCGCGCACATAATCGTTGAGGGAACCGGTCGTTTCCGTGCCCGCGAAACCACCTCCTGCGGTGACGAAGGTCAACATTCGTTGGCGAACGGCAGGATCGGTCCTCAAACTCGCCTGCTCCAAAAGCGCCACCACTCGATTGCGCAACAACGCCGCGTCGCTCAGGCTTTTGATGGTGATGGCCCAGTCACTCACGCCGGGCAGATCGAAAAAATTCGTTTCCGAACCGAGCGCCAGCAACAGGTGATCGTATTGAAGATCAAGGTGAAGAGTTTCTACTCCGGACGTGCACCGCACCACATGGCCGCTGCAATCGACCGATTCTACATCCGATTCAACAAACCGCACGTGATGTAGAATGCGCCGAATCGGATTGATAATATCGCCGCCGTAAAGATCACCGGAAGCAACCTCATGCAACATCGGCGTGAACAGCGTGAAATTATCCCGACTGACGAGCGTAACCTCAATGTCGGTTTGGCGAGCCAAGCCCTTATCAAAATACATAGCGGCGCGAAGTCCGGCGAACCCCCCGCCAAGGATGACGATCCTGGTCTTTTTCATTCTCCTCCTATCGAATGTCGCGCCTGCGGCCAGAAGCGTCAACGAACACGATTGAATTGTAACCGCAGCTTCCACCAGCAGCGTCTCTTGCGTATAACAACTGTGATGCATCGCATTAAATCAATTCTGCCAGCGCTCGCCGCAATTTTCGCGATCGCATCGGGCACCGCCGCCCCGCTCTTCGCGCAATCCCAAAGCGCGACCAAACCAAACATCATCTTCATTCTCACTGATGATCTCGGTTTCGGCGATGTCGGCACCTTTTTCCAACACTTCCGCAAAGAGCAAAACAATCGTTCCAAACCGTGGCAAAACACGCCGAACCTCGACCGCATGGCCGCCGAAGGCATCAAGCTCACCGACCACTACTGCCCTGCCCCTGTGTGCGCGCCGTCGCGTGCTTCGCTCATGTTGGGCGTTCACCAGGGCCACGCCAATGTGCGCGACAACCAATTCGACAAAGCCTTGGAAAACAATCACACGCTCGCAACCGTGCTGAAAACTGCCGGATACAAAACGGCAGCCATCGGCAAATGGGGCTTGCAAGGCAAAGGCAAGGACGCGGCTTCCTGGCCCGCGTATCCGACCAAGCGCGGGTTCGATTATTACTTCGGTTACATCCGTCACGCTGACGGACATGAACATTATCCGAAGG
>JAQGOW010000149.1 GCA_028293405.1 Verrucomicrobiales bacterium | reverse complement strand
AAATTATGTGCTAAAACACATATTGACGTTTTATCGGTTTTAGCGCATAAGTTTTGTAATGTCCAACTTTGCTCGCAATCCAAAACAAATCGGTAATTTGATTCGTCGCGCCCGCGTCCAGCACCGTTGGACTCAGGCGCAATTGGGCACCAAGTCCGGGGTGCGGCAGGAAACAATCTCCTTGGTTGAAAAAGGCACGTTGTCTCCACGCATTTCCACCCTGCTTGCCATTCTTGCCGCCCTCGACCTCGAATTCCAGATCGCCCCTCGGACGAAATTCAAATTCACCGCCGAAAGTTGAACCCCCGGTTATGCCACGCCGACGCCAACATCCCCCGTTACTGGTCCTTCTGAACAATCATCTGGTCGGACGCCTCTCCAAGGAAGCCGGCGGTGCGGTTCACTTTCAATACGATCAAACATGGCTCGCCCGTGACCAAGGCATTCCCGTCTCACTTTCGTTGCCATTGCGCGAAGAAGCCTATCGCGGCGAATCCGTTATCGCCGTGTTCGACAATTTACTGCCGGATTCCGACCTTCTCAGGCGGCGCATTGCCGAAAAAGTCGGCGCGGCCGGGACAGACGCATATAACCTTTTGGCAAAGATCGGTCGCGATTGCGTCGGCGCATTGCAATTCATTCCTGACGGGATCGACTTGCCGAAAGCGTCCGCCAAAATCACTGGTGAAATCATCGATGACTTGGAAATCGAGAACCTGCTTAAGAACCTTTCCCGCGTACCCCTCGGTCTTGATCAAGACCAGGACTTTCGCATTTCCATCGCGGGGGCACAGGAAAAAACGGCATTGCTTCACTACAAAGGAAAGTGGCGCAAACCGCACGGGGCAACCCCAGCGACCCACATCCTCAAGACACAAATCGGAAAACTCCAGAACGGTCTCGACCTCTCCAATAGCGTCGAAAATGAATTCTATTGCTTAAAACTTCTCGCCGGGTTCGGGCTTCCCGTGGCAAGCGCCGCGATCAAGACCTTCGGCCAAACAACCGCACTTGTCATCGACCGTTTCGACCGCCAGTGGATCAAGCCCGGCCACCTCATCCGCGTTCCTCAGGAAGACATGTGTCAGGCACTCGGCTGCGCTCCGAGCCGCAAATATCAAAATCAAGGCGGCCCCGGCATAAAAGAAATCCTCGAACTTCTGGACGCCGCCGCATCGCCAGCGGAAGACCAGAAACTATTCCTCAAAGCCCAGATCCTCTTTTGGCTTATTGGCGCCACCGACGGTCACGCCAAAAATTTCAGCATCTTCCTGGGTGAAGGTGGAAACTTCCGCCTCGCCCCCCTGTATGATGTGCTGACCGCACAACCGAGTTGCGATTCACGACAAGTCGAACGCAAACTAATGATGCTCGCCATGTCCGTCGGCGATAGCCGCCACTATCAAATTGACTCCATCGAACCGCGACATTTCATTCAAAGTGCGAACCGAGCAGGCGTCGTCGTATCAATTGCAGACCAAGCCCTTCGTGAAATCCAGCAAGCCGCCGACGATGCACTCGACACCATCTCCAAAACCTTACCTCCCGAAATTCCCCGGAAAATCCACGAATCAGTGTCCCGCGCCTTGAAAACCCGATTAAAGAAATTCCCGAAACGTTGAGTGACTCTACTTCCGTTCCAGCGGCCTGGCGCTCCTGCGACGCCCATGACCCGTCCCACGGGACGAGTCAAACATGCAAAAACATCAATGTTTACGGCCCTTGGGACGGTGGGACGGGTCCAGAGGGGGGAGGTAGGGGGTGCTCGGTCCCATCACCCCTCAACGACTGCATTCAAAGCGAATCAAAGTAATTCAAACCTGATCAAACCTGTTCAAATCATCTTTAATCTCTCGCCGTCTCTTCCCATCTCTTTGCATCTTTTCCCACCTTTTATCATCTTTTCCCAACATTGCTTCCCACCTGCCCACCGGTAGCAAACGGCAGCTACCGGCACCCAACGGCAGTTAGTTTTATTCCGCCGTGATCGTGATCGTATGGGTCACGGGCTTAAAGGCGTCGTGGATGGCGGCGACCAGCGGGGCGCGTTCGGCTTCGGTTTTGCGGACGGTTTCTTCCATGTCCTTCTGACCTGCAGCGCCGTGGAACTGTTCTTTGATCTGTTTGGTCTCGAAAGCCTGTTTCTTCGCGACGGCTTCATCCACAGCTTTGAATGGTGCGGAGAAAGGATTCACTTCGAAATCGTTGGCGAGGTTGACGCCTTTCTTGAGTTGGGCGGCGCTGTAGGTGTGGGATTCTTCGCCCCAGGTCACTTTGTAAGTTTTGGCTTTGGCGTTTTTGCCGATGAGGATGAAGCGGTTGAGGTCCTGGTTGAACGGCACAATGACCATGCCGGAACGGATGGTGGTGTGGACGTTGGTCGCACCGGCCGCACAGAAGGGATAGCGCGAACTGGTGATGGTGTATTGGACGGTCCTGCCGCCGCCTTCGTTAGCCTGCAATATGCCGCTAGCAATCTTGTGGCCTTTGCTCGCCTTGGCCTCGGCGTGAGAGAGGCTGACAGTGATCGTGCCGATGTCGCCTTCGCAACCGAGTGCTTTCAAAAACGCGTAGGCCATCACGGTGTGCCCTGCCCAATCGGGATGGACGGCATCGCCGCCGGGGAGGGCGTAGGTTTCGCCGAATTTTTCGCGCGCAAAAAAGTCGCCGGTATACATGGGCCAGAAGACGTCGGCGAAACCGACGTGGTCGCGTTTGGCGATATCGACGTCGATGTTGCGGAGCGTGCAGAGGTTCAGATTGCGTTCTTCAGCGGTGCCTTTGATGAAGCCCCATGCGGTTTTCGGTCCCATGCAACCGGGCGAACCGACGATGATGGTGCGCACGTTGGCCGCTTTACAGCCGCGCACAATCGCTTCCTGGTTGCTGCGGTAGGTGTTGCCGATTTCGTCGGCGTAGGGCTGGTAGTGGTGATCATTCATACCGTAGCAGGTCGTGACGGCGGTTGGTTTAAAGCGCAAAACGTCGTTGGTCATGCGGTTCAAAAAGCCGGGAGCCTGTTCGCCGCTCCAACCGTATTGGCGCGTGGCGATGTTCAACTCCGGCATGGTCACGGTGAGATACGTTTCCATGATGCGCGAATACATCCGCTGCTCGGTGATGGAATCGCCGCAGATGGCGAGGCGATCATCGCGCTTGAGCAATAGGTGCGATGGCTTCGGCGCTTTGGTTGGATTGAACTTCTCGAAATACGGATCGTCCGGTTTGTTTTCGGTCGCGGCAAAGCTGTGGGTGAGAGACAGGGCAAAAACGATCGAGAGGACGAATAGGCTTTTGTTGCGCATAGAGTGTTATCGTTTTACCACGTGTTTATTTCTTTGCAGCAAGAGTTTTCGGATCGCACATGTAAGCCAAAATATTGCGCAACGTTTCCGCGCCGAGTGCTTCGAAGCCTTCGGGCATCAAACTCCGGCCGGTGTTGCGGTTTTGTTTGATGTCGGCGCGCGCGATTTCGTGTTCGGAAGTCGCGTTGCGCAGGACGATGCTCTTTTCGTTTTCACGCGCGACAATGCCTTCGAGCTCTTCGCCGTCGTTTGTTTCGACGCTGACGACGATGAAGTTCGGTTCAACGACGCGATTGGGATCGAGCACGTGCACGAGCAACTCTTCGCGGCCATGTGCGCCGATGCCGGTGAGATTGGGCCCGATGTTTGCGCCTTCGCCATTGAGCGTGTGGCAGACGGCGCAATTTTTCTGAAACGCAGAGCGACCTTGCAACGCATCGCCGGGCTTCGCAATGTCCGGCGCGAACCTAGCGATCAAAGCGTCTTTCTGCTGTGCTTGCGGGCCGCGGGCGTGATCCAGAAATGCGTTGGCGCGTTTTGCCACGACGGCATCGGCATGCTTGCGCAAACGGTAGACGGAATTGGGATCGAGCAGCGCGTGGTCGATAATCCCCTGCTCCAACGCCTCGACAAACTGGAGCGACCAATCGGTGCGCTTGATAAATTGCGCGAATATTTCCGGACGCAACTCGGGCTGAGCTTTGACGTAAATGGTGATGAGCGCAGGCGCTCCGTTGGAGACGGTGCCCAGTGCCTGGATTGTTTGTTTTTGCAGCGCAATGGAGGTGCCAGGCGCAACCAACTTGATCACGGACGCGATGACGACTTCGTTCGTTGGAGCAACGCTCAACAATATCGTGACAGCTTGCGCGCGCTTGGGATCGGATTGGCTCGCGTCGTTCATTGTGCGGAATACGTATTCCTGCAACCCGGAGGTTTTCGTCGTGCCGCTTTTGTCCCAGCGCGTGACCAACGGTAGCGTCGCCACGGCGACGTCGATGTTTGTGGAATTGACCAGCGTTTCGAGCGCGTGCTGAAGTGCAGGCGTGAACGGCGGGATGACTTCTGGCTTGAGCACGCGTGAGAGTTCGGTGAGGAACGGCTGAGCTAGTGTCGAGTCGGCTTTCAAGGTTAGTTCAATAGCTTTACTGGCCAATTTACCGTCTTGCTTCCCAGCGATTTGGATTCCGAGTTGTTTAACCCAATTTGTTGCGTCAGGTGTCTTGAATGCGGCGGCGAGGAAGAGGAGTGGATTACTGGCCGATACTCCCAACGCAGCCGAGCGGCTCCAGTTGTCTTCGAGTTGCGGGTAGAGCGCGGCGATTGCTGCTGCGGTTTCCTTGTCGGCCGGGCAGCGAGCCAGCGCCAGCAGCGCGTCGCAGCGAATGCGTGCGGCGTTGTCGTTGAGAGCGGCGCGAGTTTGGCGCAGGAGAGCGAGAGATAATGGCGCGCGTTGGGCCGCGATTTGCAGACCAGCGCGACGAACCGTCGATTCATCGTCACCCATCGCAACGGTCAGGATTGTTTCATTGAGCGCGCCTAATTGTTGCAACGTCCACAACGCTTGAATGCGCGTTTCTGGTTTGGCGGATACGGCGGTAATCACCAGCGTGCTGAGCACGTTTTCGGGCTGCGTCTGCGCTTCGACTAACAGCCTTTGCGCCGTCGCACGAGCCCATCCGTTCGGACTTTGCAACGCTTCGACGAGTTGCAGTGGTTTATCGGAAGCGAGGTTTGGCAGTGGCGATGCGGTCGCGTTTTTGTGTTGGACATGCCAGATGCGGCCGAACTCGTG
>JAQGOW010000120.1 GCA_028293405.1 Verrucomicrobiales bacterium | reverse complement strand
ATGGTCAAGCTTTGCAAAAAAGACACATCGATTGTCGGCATCACGGCTGCGATGCCCAGTGGCACCGGTTTGAAAGCTTTGGAAAAAGCCATGCCGGAACGTTACTACGACGTCGGTATCGCTGAGGAACACGCCGTGCTGTTCGCCGCCGGTATGGCCACGATGGGCTTCCACCCGGTGGTCGCAATTTACTCGACGTTCCTGCAACGTTCCTACGATTGCATTATTCACGACGTTGCTCTTCAAGAACTGCCCGTGATTTTCTGCATGGACCGTGCTGGCCTCTCCGCCAACGACGGCCCGACGCACCACGGCCTGTTCGATATCGCGTATCTACGCTGCGTCCCGAGCATTGTTTGCATGGCGCCTAAGGATGAAGACGAACTCGTGGACATGATGTTCACCTGCACGTTGCAAAAAGGTCCGACCTTCATCCGCTATCCTCGCGGCGCTGCTGAAGGCGTGCCGATCAAGGAATCGCCAAAGGTCGTCGAAATCGGCAAGGCCGAAGTTACGCAAAATTTCGGTTCCAGCAAAGGTAAGAAAGTTGCGCTGTTCGGCTTGGGCAACTTCCACGGTGTCGCAAAGCAGGTCGCTGAGCAGCTCACCGCTGAAGGTTACAACTGCGCCGTTATCAATCCGCGCTTCACCAAACCAATCGACTCCGGCACGACCGAATTTTTTGGACGCGCTGCGGAATTGGTCGTGACGATGGAAGATCACGTGCTCCCTGGTGGCTATGGATCAAGTGTCTGCGAATTGCTCAACGACAAGCGCATCAACACGCCTGTCTTGCGCGTCGGTTGGCCTGACCAATTTATCGAACACGCCAGCACCGTCGAATATCTGCGCAACAAATACAGCCTCACCGCTCCGCAGATTGTCGCGCAAATCAAAGCTCAATTCCTTGCGGCCCAGCCCGGCAATGTGACCAGCCTCAGCGCCGTTGCGTAAACGGAGAACGTTGGAGACGCCTTTCGTGGTCGCGCCCGATTCCCGTCGGGCGCGACTTGACTAGTATCGGTTTTGTGCGAACGGGATTGTTGGTATTGGGGCTGGGATTTTACACAACTGCATATGCAGCTACTTTCCATTGGCAATCAGCCGCCAACGCGCCGATAAACCGCGTTGAAGGAGCAGCCGCTGTCGTTGGCGGCAAGTTCTATGTCTTCGGCGGATTTGTTGATAGCAATCTGAACGCGACTAATCGCGTCGATGTTTACAATCCCGCCAACAACACATGGTCGCAACTCGCGAACATGCCAGTTGCTGAGACCCATTTTACACCCGCTGTTGACGGCAATGTTGTATGGGTCGCCGGAGGGTTCGTCGGACAAAATCCCGGGCCGGCCACGAATTCAGTGTGGAAATACGATGTCACGGCAAACTCTTGGACGGCAGGTCCAGCACTCCCTGCGGCCCGCGGTGGCGGTGCTCTTGTGGTTGTGGGACGCACTCTCCATTATTTCGGCGGCTATTTGCCCGATCGCCAAACCGATTCAACCAATCATTGGGTGCTATTCCTCGACAATGTCACCTCTTGGTCCAACGCCCTCGCTATGCCCGACGCTCGCGGCCACTTTACGGCGCAGGTCGTGAGTGGAAAAATTTACGTCTTCGGCGGCGCGCACGGTCATGACATCAGTTCCATTGATACCGCTCGCGTTGATATGTTCGACCCGATCGCGAACACCTGGACACGTCTGCCCGACATGCTCGCCCCTCGGTCGCATGCGGAACTGAGCTCCTTTGTCCTAAACGAACGAGTGCTGATGATTGGAGGACGAAACAATGCGGCGTCAATCAATGCCATGCCCAACGTTTCCGAGTTCGATCCGACCTCAAACACATGGACCGAGTTGCCTCCGCTTCCGGTGAATCTCGTTTCATGCGCTGGCAAAGTAGTTGGGAGCAAAGTCATCGTCGCTCACGGTGGACAAAACTACAACAACCTGCCTGTCAACGCTACGCGCACCGGCGTGCTCGAAGAGTTCTGGGCAACCGGCCCTGCCATGCCGACGCCCTATTCCGAAATCGCGGGGGGCATTATCAGCAACAAATTGTACATTCTTGGCTTTGCCACCAACGCTACGGCCACGTTCAATCTGGCAGCAACTAATTGGTCGTTCGCATCCGCGCGACCGTATCCTTATGACCACCATTGTGCCGACGTTTACAACGGCAAGCTCTTCGTGCTCGGCGCCCAAAACGACAACGGCTGGGGTAAGGTTCAGATTTACAATCCTTCGAGCGATACTTGGACCACGGGCGCGACCGCGCCTTTTCTCTTCGGGGCCGCCGCGTCCGCGCTGATCAATGGAGAGATTTACGTTGCCGGCGGTTTGGTGACGTGGTCGCCGAACGATAAGCACGCCAAATACAACCCAACCAGCAATACCTGGACGATGCTCGCGAAAATGCCGAAGGCTGCCCATCACACCGCCGGCGGCACCGATGGCCGTAAGTTCTACGTCTTTGGCGGTCGCGCTGGATCCGCCGGTACCATCGAAGATGGTTTTAACACCGTCCAAGTTTACGATCCCGCGACTGATATCTGGCGTTCCAGCGATAACACCAATTCCGGTATTGCGCCAATGCCCATTGGCCGCTCCGGCGTTGCCAAAGCCCCTTATTACAATGGAGAGTTCTACCTCATAGGCGGCGAAACGTTGACTAGCCCTGGCGCCACCAACGGCGTTTTCTCAAGAGTCGATATCTACAATCCCGGGCTTAACACGTGGCGGGCTGGCACACCCATGCCGACCGCGCGGTATGCGATTTCCCCGCTCCTTGCGTCCGGCAGAATTTATGTGGTGAGTGGATCTACTCATTCTGGTTACGGCACCTCGACAATATTTGAATACTACCAGCCGGGTGCCTTGGGCGATTTTCTCACTGCTTTGACCTTGAGCAACGGCAATGCACATTTGCGTTTCCCTAGCGCGACGGGCAAGACTTACAATATCGATGCGCGACCTAATTTTGGAACCGGATGGCAAACCCTAACGACAGTGTCAGGCACCGGCGATTTTATTGAAACAACAACACCCGCGACCGCACCGATTCAGTTTCATCGCGTCAGTCGATCGCCTTAATGTTAGTCACGCAGCGGCGTCACCGGCGCGTGCAACTTCTTCGCTTCGCGATTCACCGTCATGAAACGGCTGCCGCCATCAGACCAGATTCGCAGCAATAGTTCCTGTCCGCGCAGCTTGCGGCTCACGTCTACCGCTTGTTGCGAAGTCTGCACTTGCTCGTGATTGATCTCCTGCATGACATCGCCCGGTCGCAGGCCCGCCGCGTAAGCTGGCGATTCATCAGTAACACGCAACACCATCGCGCCCTCAACCACCCTAGGCACTTTCAAGTGATTACGAATTGATGAATCCATGTCGGTCACCGTCACGCCATCCAACACATCGGTCGGTTGTTCGACTTTCGTTCTATGCGCGACCTTCGCTGCCTTAGGCTGCGCCATTTCATCAAGCTTCGTCACCACGCGCTGTTCTTTCGCGTGCCGTAAATACGCTACAGTTGCCAGCGTTCCCGGTTTCAATTGCCCGACGAGTAAGCGAAGGTGCCGGGGATCATCGATGCGCTTGCCTTGAAATTCCGTGATAATATCTCCAGCCTTCATGCCTGCCACAGACGCCGCGCCTCCCGGCACAACTTCGCCAATCAGAGCACCGACTTCCTCGTTCAATTTAAAATGCTTCGCCAGTTCCGGCGTAATCGGCTGCACCACGACACCCAGAGAACCACGCGCGACGCGCCCGTCATTGATGATTTGTTGCATGACTGTTTTCGCGAGATTGATCGGCACGGCAAAACCAATCCCTTGCCCGCCTTTGGCTGCGCTCAAAATCGCGGTGTTAATCCCAACAACTCTTCCTTCCCCATCCGCCAACGCTCCGCCGGAATTACCAGGATTTATCGACGCGTCCGTTTGGATAAAATCTTCAAAATCGACAACGCCAAAACCGCCGCGACCGGTCGCGCTGACAATGCCCATCGTGACCGTTTGCCCAACACCAAATGGATTCCCCACCGCCAGCGCCACATCGCCCACCTGCAAACCATCGCTATCGCCCAACTCCGCCACTGGCAGATCTTTCGTCACGATTTTCAACACCGCGAGATCCGTCGGTGGATCTGTCCCTACGACCTTTGCCGTGAACTCTTTATCGCTGCCGGCGAGCGATACCTCAATATCATCCGCCCCATCAACCACATGAAAATTCGTCAAAATATAACCGTCACGCGAAACGATCACGCCCGAGCCCAGAGCCTGTTCCTGGTGCGTGCGCCCCTTTGGCGAGTTGTGCAACTCATCCCCGAACAAATCCCGCAACATCGGGTTGTTCATAATCGCTTCCAGTTGCGGATCGGCATCCACTGTTTTGCTGCTGTAAACATTGACGATCGATGGCGCGACTTTTTTGATCACGCGCGAAAAACTCGGCTTATTTGTATCAAGCACAATCCCTCGTGGTTGTTCGACTGTGGGAACTGCCTGCGCGCAAACCGTGACTGCCGTGAGACAAATGATGGGAATAAAAGTGAACTTCATAAAATCCGCAGCGTTGAAAACGCTCTCCTGTAGTTAAACTAAAACCCGCCGGACATAATGCTACACGGCAACCTGCGGAATATCTTTTAAGGGTAAGGACGAGAACGTTTGTAGTGCCGGCTGCAGCCGTTCCAAACGTTCGGGGGAACGCCTATCAATCGACTTACACGGAGTGCCGGCAGTCAACTCACGCGTGCGAACGTCGCCAATATCGATAAGCAAACCCGGCAACCACACCTGTGCCCAAGGCAATGCCGAGATTGCGGTAAGTTGTCGCTTTCGATTTCACGACGCGCTGATCTCCGTCTTGACAACGCGCGCGACGCCGACGAAGAAAGCCGCCAACGGTCTTGACGGCCAGCGAAATCGGATTGCGTAACAGCAAACTGACTGCTGCCATCTTTGCCGAAGCCGCTAAATCTTCGCGAGTCTCTTCGATCTCGCGGGCGATTACATGTTTGCTGCGCGTCATAAAGCTGAGAAGCTTCGGAAATTTGACAACCCGCACCGACCGAGCACTTCCATCCCGTGCTCGCACGGCGCAGAAAAATTGAAGGTCCGCGCGGGCGACGACGTCCGCGCGAAAACCTGTTAGTCACGACGACCCTTGATCAAAAACCCGAACAGCAATCCGGCGGCAAATGCGATGCCGAGAGATTGATAAGGATTTTCGCGGATCGCGCGATCGGTCACCTTTGCGCCATGGACAGCTTTGTCCGACGCAGTGCCGTATGTGCTTTTAGCGCGTTCCCATGCAGCGGTGCCGGCGGCCTTCGCACGTTGCGTGAAATCCTGCGCTTGTTCTTTGGCTTCATCGGCCATCTGGCCGAATTCTCGTGATTTGGTTTCCATAATCTAGTCCTTCTGTTTGATGACCACTTTTGTTCGGCGGGTAAGAAGCGCCCCCAACAACAACCCGAACCCCATCGCACAGCCAATTGCCGTGTAAGGATTCTGACGGATGGCGCGATCCGTCGCGTGCGAGTAGACCAAGGCCCTGTCTTGGATTTGATCGTACGTTGCCCTGGTGAGATCAAGTGCCGATTGTCCGGCCACTCGTGCTTTATTCTTCAAGCCATTGGCGCTGCTGCGTGTGGTTTCGATCCCTTCGTGATCAATATCTGCGACGTCCATTGCATTCTCCTTGTTGAACTACCCCTTGTTAACCGCCGAACACAGTCACTTCTATTAGGAACGTAATCCTGTTTTGAAGTTTCGCTATGCGGACGCGTGCTGTTTTTCCATTGGGAAGAATGCCTAGCACAAAAATGCTAAGTGACGTAACTTTATACTTCGGAGTGTCAGGCTTTTCGGACGATTTTTGCCGCCAGCCATCCGATCAGGACCACAATCGACAAAATAATCCAATTATACTTACTACCGTAGATGCTTGGATAATGGTTGCTGATCATGATGAAAACTACCGGCCAGACGATAAACGTGTTGTGCTTTGATCGCCCTTTGGCCCGGTCCGCTTCCAGAAGATTCGGTTCCTTGCCTTCCTTCAATGCATTCACCATGCGTCGTTGCGAAGGGATGATGATCATCCAAACATTCGCCGCCATGATCGTTCCCATCATCGCGCCAACCTGCAGAAATGCGCCACGCGCGGAAAAATATTGGCACGCGAGCCACGTACTGGCGACAAGCACGATGTAGCAAAGCACCGCGCCTACAGCGAAGTTCTTCACCAGTTTCCAAATCACATCATAGATCACCCACGACGCGAGAATCATGCCGACGCTAATCGCGATGGCAGCGCTATTCGAGATCTGCCACATGGCCGGTGTGTCATCGTTTTGATTGAAGAGCAGGCTGCGGTAATACAAGACGATGAAGAGCAACATGCCCGTGATCCAGGTCAGGCCCGATTCCCATTTAAACCAGTGCAGGGTCTGGCCCATCAAAGTCGGACGCCGTTGTTTTTCGACGATATAAAAACCGCCGCTGTGAACCATCCAGATGTACTTTTCCTTCGTTTCCCCTTTATCGATTTTGCCTTCCAACTCAACGAACCGGCCATCCAACCACGTAAAATAGTAAGTCGCGCCCACCCACATAATAGCTGCGAAAACGTGTCCCCAGCGCAAAGCGATCTCCACAATCTCCCAAAAACTGGTTTGCATAAAGATGCGCGATGCTAGATGTTCGACCCCGAAAATCAAGAACAAGCATGTCCTCCCCCCGATACTCGTTCGCTCAACTTAATGCGCTTTCCGCTGCCGATTTCACCCGTATCATCGGCCCGGTTTTTGAACATTCCCCGTGGATTGCCGAAGCCACCGCGTCTAAACGTCCCTTCGAAAACTTAGACCAATTACACCGCGCCTTGTGCGAAACCGTCCGCACCGCCCCAGTCGAAAAACAACTCGCCCTGATCCAAGCGCACCCCGACCTCGTCGGCCGCGCTGCATTGGCTGGAACACTCACAACCGAATCGACCAAAGAACAAGCGAGTGCCGGTCTAGGTAATTTAAGCCCAGCGGAAATCGCCGTGTTCCAAAAACAAAACACTGCCTATCGCGAGAAGTTTGGTTTCCCGTTTGTCATCTGCGCCCGCTTAAACAAGAAGGAAGCCATCATTGCCGGCTTCGAGCGCCGCCTTCGAAACGATCGAAATGAGGAAATCAAAACCGCTCTCGAAGAAATCTTTAAGATCGCCGACCTCCGCCTCCGCGATTTGGTTTCTTGACCCGTCGAATGACGACGGTATAAAGATTTATGGCCGCTAAACTAAGCACTCACGTCCTCGACACCGCCAACGGGCATCCCGCACGTGACATGCAAATCGAACTCTGGTCCGTCACCGGCAGCCAGCGCAAACTCCTCAAAACCGTCCGCACTAACAACGATGGCCGCACCGAAGCGCCTTTGCTGAGCGCCGACGAAATGCGCGAGGGCGAGTTCGAAATTATATTCTTTGTGGGCGATTACTTTTCCGCAATCGACAGCACTCCGCCCCGCGTCCGTTTCCTCGACCGCGTGCCCGTGCGTTTCGGCATCACCGACCCAACTGCCTCCTATCACGTCCCGCTGTTATGTTCCCCTTGGTCCTACAGCACCTATCGCGGAAGTTGATATGGATCTCGCACAACAAGCCTTCGACCGTCTCACCGAACTCGGCAAAATCAGCGAAGACCCGAGCTGCTTGACCCGCCAATA
>JAQGOW010000067.1 GCA_028293405.1 Verrucomicrobiales bacterium | reverse complement strand
ACTTCGGCGCGCATGTAGGGATGTGTTTGCGTGATTTTGCGCAAGGAAATGCGTTGGAGCGCCTGGATGACGAGGAGAACGGTTTCGTCAGGTTGCCGAATCATTTTCAAGACTAGGCCTGCCACGCCCACTGGATAAATATCATTGGGGCCGGGTTGCTCGATCTCCGGCTGCCGTTGCGTCATCAAGCCGATGACTTTGCTTACGGTCAACGATTCGTCGAGCAATTGGCGCGAGGATTTCCGCCGAATGCTAAGCGGCACAACCGTCCCGGGAAAGACGACAAGATTTCTGATGACCAAAATCGGCAGCGTATCGGGAATCGGAACCTGCTCGTTGCGTTCGCCGCCACTGACGCCGATGACCTGCGGATCGGGATGGCCGTCAGAATCGGAGAGTAGCTCCAGCAAGTTTGGTTGCGTGCCATCACTCATTTCGTCTTTCATGTCCTGAAATCCTTAACTGTGCGTGCTCAGAGGGAGTATGATCCAAAGCAAACCATTTTTCTGTTCCGTAACAACCCTGTCGGCATCGACCTCCGGTTCGAAAGTAATTTCGCGTTCGAAAGGGCCGTAATCGATTTCCAGCGCGAGAACGCGCGCGCCTTTTTTTTCCGGCTCGATTGGCTCCGGCGCCTGCCGGTGACCGCGGATGACCATTTGGCGCGATTGAACTTTGATTTCAAATTCGTCCACGCCGGCGAGATCGACGCACACACGAATACTTTTGCCGCAGTGGTAGGCGTTCACCGCCGGCCGCCACGACTGCGGGTTGAACTGCGAGAGTGCGCATGGCCGAACCTGCTCGGCAATGGCCATAATACGCTCGTGCAGTTGCTTCAGACGGATGTGTCTGTTTTCCATTCCCTCGAGATGTCTCCCATCAATAAGGTAGCACAACGAGGTATGGTTTCATGTGTACATTTATTGCGGAAGTCACGGCAAAAAAGGTCAGGAGAATGTGCCACTGAAACCCCACGGAGATTTGACCGAGAATTATTAAGTGCTACACTGAGGTAATCACTTATGAGCGCAAGAAAATCTCCGGAAACAACGTTTCATGGCGCTGCAGCTTGTCAAAGCAACCAACTTTGTCTGACGCTGCCGGCCCATGCTGTTAAAGTCCGTAAAAACGGTATCGAGTTTCGCAGCTTCGAACCGCTCGAGACCTGGACGGAAATGAATCTGCAGCTCGAAGTTCCAGGAGGCGAGGGCAAACTGGAATGCATCGGAGTGATTGTGGCGTGCAACGGGAATCGCCACGCGGGGTATTTGATTTCGATGTTATTTACGAATTTATCGACTGCCGCGCAGGCGCAGTTGAGTTTGATGGCGTAAGCGCTGAAGTGGAACTTATTTGGGAATCGCGAAGCAGTTACTGCTTCGCGTTTGTTTTGTAAATCCAAAAACGTTCCTGCATTATCTCTTCGCCATTTTATCCCGAGCCGCTTCAAGGATTTTGCGCTCTTGATCAGTCAAGCTGTGAATGCCATGCGCGGAAATTTTTTCGAGAATCGGATCGACTTCGCGGCTGATGAATTCGCCGGTTGGAACTTCTTCAGTTTTCTTGCGCGGCTTGCGCCAAGCGGCACGTTTGGGTGCATTGCTGACGAGTTGCGGTTTGCGACGCTCGGGTTTCCACACCACGACGTCGCGTTGTGGACGGTTCATCCATTTTATAAACAGGATGCCTGTAAGCATGCCGCCGAGGTGTGCGCCATGAGCGATGCCAGTCATGAAGCCGATTGGAAGCAATCCAAGAATCGCAATCCCCGCTTCGATCATCAGCAAGACTTTCGCGGGAAACGTCACCGGCAAAATGAAAAACACCAGCAGGGTGATGGGCATGTCGGGCGCGCGCGTAGCGAAGGCGGCAATCAATCCGAACACGCCTGCCGACGCTCCGACAACGCTCGCCGGGAATGCGCCGGGGAACACGAAGTCCAAACTGAGTTGCAGCAACCCACCGAAAGTGCCGCTCAACAAATATAGCCTGAGCATTTCGCGCCCACCGATAGCCTCCTCGATCGCGCGTCCAAAAAAGAAAACACCCAGCGCGTTCCCCAGCAAGTGCATGGGCCCGGCGTGCATGAATTGGAACGTGATGAGTTGCCAGAATTTACCGTGCCGCAACCCATCGGAACTGAGGGCGAAGTTGCTGTGGAAAAGGTAAACGTTCCGTTCGAGGATGATCTGGACGATGTAGCAGACGACCAGTGTAATCAGTAACACAGTCGTCACCGACCAACGGGGGCGGGGATCGGTGCGCATGTAAGAGCGGTCGTCTAACACTCAACCACGATAACGGTTTTGTCGGTGGTTTTCAATCACAACGCGATTGAGGAGGCATTTAGTTACCGGATTTGGCTAGAGAATGAACGTGCGAATCGTCGGGAAAGTCTGTTTCAGCGTCGTTTCACCGGGTTGACCGAGGACGAGCAGGGCAGTGGAGAGGGCATCCGAATCGGTGGCGGATTTCGTGATGACGGTTGCAAGCTGTGCGGTTTGAGTGGGCTCGCCCGTGCGCGGGTCAATAACGTGCCCAAGCATCTTGCCTTCTTTTTCGAACGACCGCCCCCAAATGGCAGAGACGGACAACGCTTCGTTTTCAAGCGTGATCGTGGGGAGCGCGATCGAATCGGTATTTGGCGTCCCAAAAGCATTCGCGACCGCGACTTTCCAAGCGCCGCCATCCATGGGTTTGCCGATTCCATAAACTGTACTCGTGCCACCGTGAACCAACGCGCTCTCTACGCCGGCCTCTAGCAAAAATTCCACAGCACGATCGATCGCATAACCTTTGCCAATCGCGCCGAGATCCAGCATGACGCCCGGTCGATCGAACTGAATGGTTTGTTTAGCATCATCGAAATGGACATGCGCCATGCCAATACATTCGCGCGCTTCAGCGAGTTGCTTCGGATCGGCCGCTTCGCCGGTGCCGCCCATGAAACCCCAGCATCGCACCAGAGGCGCGATCGTGATATCGAACGCCCGCTCGCAAGCGCCGCTCAAGTCGCGCGCGTGTTTCAGCAGATTATATACTGGCGGCGTGACGCGAACCGGTTCGTAGGCGGCGCGCGCGTTGACTCGCGCAATTTCACTCGTCGGTCGGTAAAGGCTGAGCTGCGATTCGATGCGCGCGATTTCGTCCAAAGCCTCTTCGCCGGCTGCGCGCAACGAAGTCGCGTTGGCGCCATGGAGCACGATTTCAAATCTCGTGGCCATGGCGTTCCGCGCGACTTGAACAATTTGCATATGTTTACGATTTGCGAACCACGAGTTTCAAACGCCGCCGCGCCTGCGCGAGATCATCCGGTGTGTCGAGGTCAACCAACTCCGACATTTTCGCACGCACAAATTTCCCCTGCAAATTACGCGCAAGCGTTTGCAGCGAAAAATCGCCAGTTCCAATTTGCCGTTCAACCTGCGCCAACGCCGTCACCCGCAACGCGAAGGGAAATCCCGCGAACCTATTTTGCTTCGTAAACACCGCCTCAGTTTTCAAACTGATTGCGCGCGCCACACGTCGCAGCAACTGCACCGAAACCCAAGGCATATCGCACGCCAGAAATAATATAACGTCCGCACGCGACGTCTTCAGCCCCGTATAAATCCCACCCAACGGCC
>JAQGOW010000488.1 GCA_028293405.1 Verrucomicrobiales bacterium | reverse complement strand
GACTACTATTGTCACGTCAATCAGCCTATTTCCTCTTCCGTGGCGCCACGGACACAGCGGTTGCCGTCGGTGGTTCGGTGGCTTTGGTGAGCTTCGTTTGCGCGATCGTCAAAAGATTGTTGATCGTCCAGTAAAGCGTCAGACCGGCGGACATCTTGTACAGGATGAACATGAACATCAGCGGCATGTAGCGCATGATCTTCTGTTGCGACGGATCCATGCCGGGCGAGGGCGGCGTTAGATGCGATTGCCAGAGCATGGTGACACCCATAATCAGCGGCATGATATTGACGGGAAAACCGGCGATATGCCCAATGGTATCGGGCTGGGACAAATCACAGGCCCAAAGGAAATGGACGCCGCGCAGTTCGATCGCGCTCCGCAACATCCAATAGAAACCGATAAACACCGGGATCTGGAGCAGCATCGGTAAACAACCGCCGAGCGGGTTGACGCGATGCTCTTTGTAAAACTCCATCGTCTTCTGGTTCTTCTTAACCGCGTCGTCTTTGTATTTGTCCTGAATGACTTTGATTTGCGGCATCAGCGCCTGCATGCGCTTGGCTGATTTGGTGCTCGCGTGAGTCAGCGGCCAAAAGAGGACTTTAAGGATGACTGTGATGGCAATAATGCAGAGGCCGTACTGCAAACCGATTGCGTTCAAGCCATTCATCGACAGCAACAGCAGCTTCGAAAAGAATCCGAAGAACCCGCTGAAGCCCATAATCAGGTCGAGGTTGTTGTTGAACTTTTGTCCGTATTGCGCGAGGCGATTGTATTCCTTGGGACCGGCGTAGAATGTATAGGTGCGTTCAATTGCGCCGTTGGCCGGAAGGTTTGTCGGGGCATAGAACAACGCAGTTTCGTAACCGCTGTTCAGGGTGGACGCTGCAGCGTTCGTCGTCTCGATGCGCGGCAATTCGTATTTGTGGATCCGCACCTGCAGCGCCGGTTGTTCAGGAATTGCGGCAAGGGTGAAGAACTGATTGTGGACTGCAGTCCAGTCGACATTTCCCGCGCCATTCTCGTAATCACTTCGAGGTGTCCCGGGAATGCAGCCGAGAGTGCGATTTGCAAAATATTTATCGGTGACCTCGTCTGCTTTCTTTCCGTTATACCAAAAAACACCAACCGTAGTAGGATCGTCAGTCGGCGCCATCGCCGTAGCTGTGCCGACTGTCACTTGAGTTTCCGGCAGAAGTAATGGTGTTCCCTTCGTATTTTCAATGCGCAGTTTTGCTGTGAAAAGATAGTTCGAAACCATTTGGAACTGCTTGGTAATGCGCAGCCCATTTGGCAGCACCTTCTCAGCAATCACGGAGTCGCCGCGCTCGACCAACGTATAATTGTTGTCGCCGGTAATCGATTCAGCACCGGAGATTGCCAGCACCGGTAATCGGGACTGATTGTTGAGGTTCGCGAAGTTTGTTTCTCCAGGAAGATTGCGGCTGCAATCGATCGCGGCGCGATAATCGATTAGCTCAATCAAACCGATGCCACCTCCGCGGCTGGTGAAGTGGCAAATCAAACTATTGTTAGTGACCGACAACGTTTTCTCCGGGCCTGAGGGCGTTGCAGTTGCCGGCGCTGACGTCGTCGTTGTTGCAGCTGCTGCTGTGTTCGACGTCGAAGTCGTCTCGTTCGTGACCGAGGCCACTTGATTCGTCATTCCTGGTTTGCGCGGAACAGGCGGATACATTTTATCCACCAATGGCGACAACAGGAACAGCAACGCGACGGCAACGATTAGTATAGTGAGGGATTTACGATCCATGAGTTAAGCTGCCGATCTTTTAGAAATAAACTGCGAGGTTTGAGGCACGGGATCTTCGCCGCTTCCACCCCACGGGTGACAACGACAAACGCGTTTGGCGGCAAGCAGACTTCCTTGGATTGCTCCATGGGTCTGAACCGCTTCACGTGCGTAACAGGAACAGGTCGGCGTGTACCGACAACCGCCGGTGGGCCCAAAAATAACCGACAACGCAGGCGAGATGCAGAGCTGATAAGCTCGCAGCACAACCAATAGTACGCGTTGCGTTAAGTTCATGTCCCTTTCGGTATTTGCGACTGCGCCAAGGCTTTCAAGAAGTCGCGTTCCACGTCGGCGAATTTCTTGCCGACGATTGAGGCGCGTGCGACCAACACTACATCCACTGGACGCCCCAATTCATGCTGGTGCAACCGGAATGTTTCCCGCAGGAGTCGGCGGGCACGACTGCGAACCACTGCGTCGCCGATCTTGCGACTGGTGACTACCCCCACCCTGCTTTGCGAGCCTGGTGGGCGATCGGCGATGTTTAAAATCAAGCATCCTGACGTGAAACGCTGGCCTTTAGCGCGAGTGCGAGCAAAATCTCCAGTGCTTTTGATGCGACTGGAGCGCGGCAACCGCAGGCGGGCCGATGGCGTTTCAGGCATCGGTTATACCGGTGTAAGCCGCTTACGGCCAACGCGGCGGCGATTGGCCAAAGTGGCCTTGCCACTCTTGCTGGAGTTGCGATTCAAAAACCCATGCTGCCGCTTCCGGCGAATCTTCGACGGTTGATATTGACGTTTCATTATTGCTCTAAATTAAGAGGTGAGAAGATAGCGGCGCAACTCGGGGTGTCAATCGTGTTCATCGGATAATTGAAGCCCTCAACGGGTAGTTAGAACTTTCCCGAATTAACTAAAACGTCTAAAATGGCGTTTTATGCCCTGTTGTGCCCGTTTGCTCGCCTGCCTGGTTCTTTCCTGCTGCTTCAATATATGCGCCCAAATCAGCAAAGGTCACCAGATCCTCATCAATCGCGGATTTCAGGTGGCGGGCAATGTCTCGTCGACCGATCCCTTTCATCTGAACACGTTCTCGAATGCGAACTACAACACAATGTTCTGGATGTGGGACAGGGTTCCCTCGGAGATGGGACCGGCGCCCGGTTTTCCGTGGGCAAGTTGGATTCGCAGTATCGATGAAATGCCGCCGCTCACGGGTGAGTCTCCTTACCTTTCGCAGATCGTCATGCTTCAACTCGGCGATGAAGCGAACTTGAACGATGACGCAACGCGCACGCAGTTGGTGAATTGGTTTACGTCGGTTCGCAGCAATTGGCCGAATGCGATTTTGTTCCATAACAATTTCGGCGGTCAGGTTGGCGATGCGCAGTTGTTCGATTTCTATTCGCGCGCGCATCCGGACATGTTGTGTTTCGACAGCTATCCGTTTCGCGTTGATGGAAGCGGCAATGTCAGCGAGACATTGATGAACTGGTATGGTGATTTGCGTCGGTATCGTCAGCATGCATGGGGCGCTGGGATTCCGCTCGGCACTTATATGCAGATGTTTTCGTCGTTCGGCGAGGGTTGTGCGACGCCGTCGAAATCGCAAATGCGCCTGCAACATTCGGCGGCGATGGCGTTCAATTGCAAAACGCTTATCGATTTCACCTACAACTCAGGTGCGACGATTTTGTTCACAAATTATACGGGGGATACTGTGCCGACGCCCATGTATTCCGAGAAAGCGGACTGTGCATTGCGCGCGCGGAATTTTGGCAAAGCGCTCGTGCGACTGACGCCGGTGCCGGATGTTTCTTTTCCCGATTTACGAACGACGAGCATGGTGTTCATGCGCGGCAGAAATCCGGATGGCTCGTTGCACGGATTTCCGATTGGGTTTTATGCGGGTTCTGGCGGCGGCGATGTGAACACTGATTGGGCCTACCAACGCAATGATCCTTATCTGACCGGTTGGGCGGTCACGAATATAGGCACGAAGAACAATGGTTATCCCGGCGACGTGATCGTGTCGTGGTTCAAACCCTTGGATGAGACTTTCGATGGGCCGGATTACACCAACGAAGTTTATATGATGGTCGCGAACGGGCTGAGCGATCCAAACGGCGACGGGCCGGATTGCATGCAGCAGATCACGCTCAATTTCAGTTCGTCGCTCCTGGCCATTGAGATGATGAACCCGTTGACGGGGCTCGCCGAAGCAAAAGCGTTGACGTTGACCAACGGCGTTCGGCAATTGGTGTTGAACCTCAATGGCGGCGACGCCGTGTTGTTCAAGTTGTCCGATGGCGCTCCGTTTGTTGGCACACAACTCACCGGGGCCGCAGTCTTTAATGCGCTCTCAGGGAACCAAACTTCTTTACTCAACGGAACAGCCACGTTTACCGCTCGTGCGGCTGGGGGCGCGCCATTGAGTTACCAATGGCAGCTGAACGGGACCAACATTCCCGGAGCGACGAACGCGAGCTATAGCAGGTCTGGCGTCACGTTCGCAGACGCCGGGACCTATACGATGATCGTCAGCAACAGTTTTGGGACAACGAGCGCGGCGTTTACGTTGGGCGTTGTTACAGGTTCGCCATTTTTCTATGAATCGTTCAATTACTCGAACGTTGGCGCGCCAGTCAGCGCTAATACGCCGGCGAATTGGGCTTTCGGCGGCTCCGGAACCAACGATTGCATGGTCGCGCCGGGCAGTTTGTCGTATGCAACGTTGCAAACATCCGTTGGCAACAGCGTGACCAATGGCGGCGTTGGCCTTGGCGTGCGTCGACTGCTGGGCACGAACATCAGCAGCGGCATCGTTTACATTTCCGCTTTATTTCGAATCAACGACCTTGGTTATGGCACGTGGAATGGCGCGGGCACGCAGGTCGGTGCTTTGACTGCGACCGATAACACAACGTTTCGATTACAGTTTTTGGTAAAGAGCAATTCGGCTTCGGGCTATTCCTTCGGCCTACAAAAAGGCGGCACGGGCAGTGGCCCGGTTTATGGCACCAATGAGTTTCATGTCGGCGACACGGTGTTACTGGTCGGATCGTATGATTTCACCGTGACCCCGAATCTTGTCTCGTTGTGGATCAACCCAACCACACTCGGTGCCCCTGCCCCGCCGCAACCCACGCTTACTTCCAGCGGTGGCACTGACGCCATTACGATCGATCGTTTTAATATCCGGCAAAATACCGCCGCAAGCATCCCAGCCGCGATTCAATGGGACGAATTGCGAGTGGGCAATACGTGGCTTGATGTCACGCCACCGAGATCGCAACCGCGATTTACATCGACTTCAGTAATCGGCAACCAAGTGCATCTTCAAGCGCTCGGCGACAGCGGCAATATGACGCTACAATCAAGTAGTAACATTGTCAACTGGATTGACGTAACTACAGCAACCGGCAATCTCGACTATAGTGAGAACATCTCAAACGCGCCGCGATTCTATCGGCTCAAGCTAGCACCGTAGTGGCGAATCATAGAGCGAGTTCGACGTACGAACCTGGCTTTAACGAACGAACTGCAGAGGCAATTTCGGGGACCTTCGATTTTACTGTCGGCCACCGATTCGTAGACAGAACGAGAATTGCCAATTTTCGTGCCGTTAAATTCTGCTGATACCCCAGATTCTGGTCTGCAGTCACGAACGCATCGAAAACGCCTTCTGCCCGCCTAAGAAGATCGCCATTCTTAACACGCCCCCAACCCATTTCCTGTGCGGTGCTGATTTCAAAGTCCTTCAGAAGACGCCTCAGTGGTTGAGGCATACATTCATCGAATAGAACCTTCACGCTACCTCTTGAAGCAATCCTGCCTTGCTGTGTTCAAGGACGGCAATTGCATCCTCTCGACGCACGGTCGGAAAACACTCCAGGAACTCGTCCAACGAAATACTGTCTTCGAGATACTCGAAGAGGGATTGAATCGGCACGCGCGAGCCTCGGAAAACAGGCGCACCGCTCATGATTTCCGGGTCTACTTCGATTGGCAGATTTCCCTTCATATTTATAGTTTGGTTCGAGTCGTTACGTATGACAAGGCGCTCAGCTAAGCGGCGCGGTCTTTAATTTTTTGCAGGATATCGGCCACCACTTCAGCTTTCGGCTTGGCGCCGACGTTGCCTTTGCCGTGGAGGCGGACGCTGACGGCGCCGGCGTCCATATCGCGGCCGCCGATGACGAGCATGGTGTGCACTTTGGATTCTTCAGCTCGAAGAATTTTGCCGTTGATTTTGTCGGTGCCGAAATCGCTGTCGCAACGGACCATGTTCGTGCGAAGTTCTTTGACGATTTCTTTTCCGTACGCGACGAGTTTTTCGTCATCGCCAATGGTGACGACGCGGACTTGTTCGGGGGCCAACCACAGAGGGAAGTTTCCAGCGTAGTGCTCGATCAAGAAACCGATGAAACGTTCGTGGGTGCCGAGCGGTGCACGGTGGATGCAAAGCGGGGTTTTGTCGGTGTTGTCTTTGGCGCGATAGGTCAGGCCGAATTTCGCGGGGACGCCGAAGTCGACCTGGTTTGTCGCGAGCGTAAATTCGCGGCCAATGACACTCCAAACCTGGACGTCGATTTTTGGTCCATAGAATGCAGCTTCGTTCGGGACTTCGATGAAATTAATTTTAGAATCGATCAAGACCTGGCGAACCATGTCTTCGGTTTTTTTCCAAAGCTCTGGTTCGTTGAGGTATTTTTTCCCGAGACCTTCAGGCGATGAGGTGCTGAAGCGCATGACGTATTTGTCGATGCCGAAGATCTTGAAATACTTCAGATACATCTCGTTCACCGCGTTGAACTCTTCGGAGAATTGTTCTTCGGTGCAATAGATGTGGGCGTCGTTCATGTTCATCGAACGCACGCGCATGAGACCGAAGAGTTCGCCGGATTGTTCGTAGCGATAGCAGGTGCCGTACTCGGCAAGGCGCAACGGGAGGTCGCGATAACTGCGCGGTTCCGCCGCAAAGATGCGGTGGTGGTGTGGGCAGTTCATGGCCTTCAAATAATAACGTTCGGCTTCGGCTTCTTTGTCCGAACCTGCTTCCCGCATCTCCATCGGCGGGAACATTGACTCCGCGTAGTACGGCAAATGTCCGGAGGTTTTGTACATGTGCTCGCGGGCGATGTGCGGGGTTTTGACGCGGACGTAGCCGGCGTGGAATTCGGTTTCTTTGGCTAGCTGTTCCAAGGCTTCGACGATTGCGCCACCTTTTGGCAACCAAAGCGGAAGGCCGGGGCCGACGTATTCGGTGTCGATTTTGTAGAGACCCATTTTTTCGCCGATCATGCGGTGGTCGCGCTTCTTGGCCTCGTCAACCATTTTGAAGTAGGCCTCCATCTCGGTCTTGTTTTTGAAGGCGGTGCCGTAGATGCGTTGGAGCTGGGGATTTTTTTCGTCGCCTTTGTAGTAGGCGCTGGCGACCTGGGTCAGTTTGAATGCGCCGATGTTGCCGGTGCGCATGACGTGGGGGCCGGCGCAGAGGTCGAGGAAGTCGCCGTTTTTGAAATAGGAAATGGGTTCGCCTTCGGGAATGTCGGCGAGGTTGCCCAATTTAAATTTGCTCTGATTGCCGGGGCGTTCGGCCAAACCACCGAGGCGGCCGCTTTCGGCGTCTTTGATCGCTTGCTCGCGGGTGACGATGATTTTTTCGAAGACGTTGTTGGCCTTGATCTCTTTCTTCATCTCTTCTTCGATCTTGAAGAAGTCTTCGGGCGAGATGCGGTGCGAGAGATCGACGTCGTAATAGAAACCGTTTTCGACGGGTGGGCCGGCGGCGAATTGGGCTTCGGGCCAGAGGCGAAGGATGGCAGTGGCCATGACGTGAGCGCAGGAATGGCGGATGCGCTCGAGCTCACTCATCTTGGCGCGATCGTCTAGCGTTTTACGTTGGGCCTCTGGTTGTTCAGATTGCATCGGTTTAGTGTAATGGTGGTTTTGTTGGAATAAACTGAAAAGTTCAGGGATGTCTCGCGAAGAGTGCTAAGAGGGAGAGAATTTGGAACTCAGGAAAGCAGGAAAAAAGGATTCTTTTTTTGGCGACAGAAACCGACAGAAGGTGACAGAAGCCGACATCTCGATTGTTGAGTGATAATCATAAAATAAAGGATTCCTTTTTTTAGGGTTTAAGAAGTTTGATAAAGTTTTAGGAAGTTTGATGCTTCGAGCTACCGTCTTTTGTTGTTCTCGCGGGGTCAGAGTTTGATTTTTGGACGATTTCGGATTTGAAGTATGATGCTCCAGATTGACGGAATTCGACGCGGTTGCTGTTGAAGAAGGGCGGCGTCTGACCAGTGGAATCGCGAGTTTTGTGTTCATATCATTTATTTCTGAGGTGAAGTGTAACAACGTCACTTGGACAAAGGCTGTCCAAGTGAAAAACATTTTGAAATTGCTACACTTTGTGTAAGTCGCAGCGGCTTAGGGTTTAATGCTGCTAAAGCGGTTTTAGCCACGGATGGAACACTGATGAAACACGGATTACGTTTGGAAAAGCGCCGGACGGTGGAGTGCTCGTCGATCTTCGCCAATTTGTGCGTTGGATGAGAATCCGTGCCGTTGGATATTAACGGGCTATTTCATGAGAGGCGACTCGAAGCATGGCGGCGAGGCTTTTTTCGACGTCGGCGTCGGTGGTGGCCCATGAGCAGATGCTGATGCGCATGGCTGTTTTGCCCTGCCAGACGGTCGGGCCGCACCAACAGGTGCCATCCTGTTGGATTGCGGTGACGATGCGGCGTGTGACTTCGGGACTGCCGAAGGAGACGAGGACTTGATTCAAGACGACATCATTCAAGATAGAATAACCGGCGGCGCGCAGGCCTTCGGCAAAGCGCGTGGCGTGGCGGCAATCGCGTTCTATCATTTCGGCGAGGCCGGTGCGGCCGAGAGAACGTAAAGCGGCCCAGACTTCCACACCTCTGGCGCGACGAGAGAGTTCGGGAGTGAATTGCGAGGGCTCGCGCAAGTTACCCTGCGGCAAATAAGCGGCGGTGAGACGCAATGCGTCTTGTAGTGATTTGGGTTCGCGAACGAATGCGAGACCGCAATCGTAAGGGACGTTGAGCCATTTATGAGCATCTGTTGCCCAGGAATCGGCTTCGGCCAGACCGCGCGTAAGATGGGCTCGGTCCGGCGCGGCGGAGGCCCAAAGACCAAACGCGCCATCGACGTGAACCCATGCGCCGGCTTTGTGCGCTTTGGCACAGATTTCCCCAACAGGATCGAATGCGCCGGTGTTGACGTTTCCAGCCTGCAAGCAAACGATTGCTGGACCGGAGAGTTCTGGAAAAGAATGGACGCGAATACGGCCTTGATCGTCTGCCGGCACGCGTATGACGCGCTGATGTCCGAACCCCAGGAGGCTCAGACTGCGGAAAAGGGTTGGGTGCGCCTCTTCGCCGACGACGACGGTAATTGGTGGCGCGCCAAACATACCGTTTGATTCAACATCCCAACCGACGCGCTGCAGCTGAGCGTGTCGAGCGGCGGCAAGTGCTGTGAATTTGTCCATGGTCGCGCCGGTGACGAAAGCCGCGCCGGAACTTGCCGGCAAACCGAGAACATCGAGCAACCAACGAAGGGCGACCTCTTCTGTTTTCGCGCCAATGGGTGTCGCAACCCATAATCCGGCGTTTTGATCCCAAGCCCCAGCGAGCCAGTTGGCGGCCAGTGCGGCAGGCAACGTTCCGCCGATAACCATGCCAAAGAAACGAGGGCCGGCGGTGGCAACGGTTGCTGGCGAACCGAATTTGTCGAGCTGCGCGAGAACGATTGCTGGATCGGTTGGGCCATCTGGCAACGCTTCGTCAAAGGCCGCGAGGCCGCGCATTGCTTCGGGCGAAACATCTACACTTCGCGCATCAAGGCCATCGAGATAGTTCGCGGCGCGACGAGCTACGTCGTTCAGCAAACTCGAAATAGATTCGGTTTTTTTTGTGCTCACTTTGTGTCTTTGCGAAGCCCGTTTGGATCGGCTCGCGTGACAAGCTAATTTCGGAGGATGGGTTTGTAAACTGGGGTTGTCGGAACGTAAGTTTGCAGGCCCTAATGGAAAGGCCGCCACGAGGCGGCCTCGAGCATTACTCTTACTTTTTTAACGGAATCGTTTGTTACACGCGGGCCAGTTGACCGCCGCGCAGTTCGGCAACCATGCGGGATGGGTTCAATAAGGTGACGCTCTTGCCGTTGACGTAGACGAGATCGCGCTGGCGAAATTTTGCCAAGGTCCGGGACAAGGTTTCGCTGACGGTGCCGAGTTCGGCGGCAAGGGTGCGCTTGGTCATGCGTAACTCGATCTTAGTCGGCTGGACGCTCTCGGGATTGGGACAGCGTTGGATGAGCCAATCGGCAACGCGATGTTCGACGTCGTTGAGCATGAGATTTTCGAGCTGGGCGATGGCCATGCTCAAATGAATGTTCATGGCGGACAGCACGCGCAAGGCGATCTCAGGTTGGCGTTTGATAAGGCCGAGGAACTCGCATTTGCGCACGAGAATGACCTGGGATGGTTCAAGGGCGCGAGCGTCGCCAGAAAATCCGCCTTCGGTGACGAGCGTCCCTTCAGCAAAGGATTCGCCGCTGCGGAAGATGTGGATAATCTGTTCTTTGCCGGAGCCGTTGACGCGGTGGAGGTTGATCGCGCCGCTCTGGACGATGTAGAAGCCGATGGGAAGATCGGCTTCGCGGAATAGGTATTGTCCCTTTGAGAGCAACTTCTGAAATGAGAAGGACGCAATCTGGTTGATCTCTTCCGGCGGCAGCCCAGCCAGAAGCGGGCAGTTGCGCAGGGTGTTGATAATGGCGGTCTGGCGGTGGCGAAGGTTGTCGTTGATCATATGTTTATTTTGATGCACGTCATGAAAACCAATGCGTGCAGTCTGAGTCCGCCGCGGTAAGTCAACTACTCCTCTATT
>JAQGOW010000011.1 GCA_028293405.1 Verrucomicrobiales bacterium | reverse complement strand
CTTTCATACCCCGAAAGCAAAAAAGCCGCTCGTTTCCGAGCGGCTAATGTTAAAAGCTTCTAAGACTTAGTAAGTCGCGCGCAATCCGACGTAAGCACGGTTACGGGTGTAATCACGACCGAATTTTGAATCCAATCGATTATATTCGTAACCCACTTCGGTCAACAGATACGGATTGATTTTGTAAGCGAGGTTCACGTTGCCGAGGAAGAAGTTTTCGTCCACGCCACTGACGCCAGCGCCGCCACCGTTGAACTGCGAGTTTTGGTATTGACCAAGAACGCTGCCGACAAGCTTTGCGGTGATTTGATGCGTTACCGCGCCATAGACCGTCGTCGCTTCTTGGTCGCGCACAAAATAGGTCGGGTCACCGACGATATCCGTTGCGGCATGTTCGTGTTTTACGCCGACTTGCACGTAGCTGCGGGGCAGGTAAGTCCAGGTCAAGCTCGCGTCTCCATAAGGCGAAACTTTGTCGGAATGGATGTTGTAGTAATCCAGATATTGCGCGCCGAAGCGAACGGATGCACGCAGGTCAGGGCCGACCGATTGGTCAACGCCAACAAACACGAAGTGCGAACGGCTGTTACGCTGGTCTGCGCGAATTACAGGAAACAGAAACGGATTCGTGGGCGCGATGCTCTCACTGCTGGTGAAATCGCGGAACTGGAACTGATAACCGAGAATGCCAGTGGTCTCCGGCAGAACTTTCCAACGCAAATCAAGCGTGAGGAGGTGCTCCATACGATCCAGCACGGCAGAACGGCTCGGTCCAACGGTCCCTACCAGATCAGGATTCAAATCGCTCAACGACTGGCGATAATCGTAAACGGTATTTTGATAGCCGAGTTCGGTTCCAAGAGTCGGGGTTAACTCAGCTGCGAACAAGATGGAAGCACGGTTACGCAGGTTATCTTCCAACGTGCGCTTGACGGGCGAACTGATGATGGTCG
The DNA here is from genome assembly GCA_028293405.1 of Verrucomicrobiales bacterium. Lineage (GTDB taxonomy): Bacteria > Verrucomicrobiota > Verrucomicrobiia > Limisphaerales > Palsa-1400 > JAICXV01. Next base: position 3,487 of record JAQGOW010000011.1, on the reverse strand, counting down.
TTTCCAACACCGTCGGTTCAGAGGTGATCACGAAGGAGTCATTCACTTCGAGGCGGTATCGAGGGGTAAAGTTATGGACGAACTTGCCGTTGAACTGGTGGGTTTGGTCGGTCTGATTTTGGTTTTCGTACCACTTCAGATCGTAAACGTAGCTGGCGCCGACGAGCGTTTCGGCAGGAGCCCAATTGAGCGAAAGCGACGGGCTGACTTCCAGGCCAAAACTGCGCAGCGGCCCAAGTTGCTTTGGAATCGCCGTATAGTTGTCATCGTAAAAACCGCGCAACGCCGCCGAAACCGACCAGAACTTCGTTTGCTCTTGAGGCTTAAGCTCAGCGTTGGGGGTTGGGTTGGATTGACCGTGCAATGCGGTCGCGCCTGCGGCGACAAGGCCGACTGCAGCTAAAAGATGTTTCATATTTTCTGTAAGTAACCCGTTCAGGCCTGCGAATGCGGGAAGGCATCTAATATGCACCCCGACAATCAAGCATTTGTTTAAAGGCGTAGAGTCAAATTGTCAAAATAAAACTTCGCCTTTGTAAGAGGCATTTGGCACGCAAAAGTTCCTGATATTGTTGACTTAATATCTCTCGCTGTCATTAGGTCATTTGCCTAGCCGCCCGACGGGGCTTTTTCGACTAACTGCAGCCGGCGCACCGGCCGTTTTCTCGTTTTTTGGAACGACCGCTTGCGACGCATACGAGTTATAACGTTTCAGCAGTTCTTTAACTTTCTTTGGGTTCGATTCAGCCAGATTGGTCTTTTCGGAAGGATCGTCCGCAAGGTTGAAAAGTTCGAGTTTGTCGGCGGGGTGCTCGGGTTTCGTTTTACCTCTCGTCACCGGCGCTTCTTCGTCCGTGTCCCGCTTGTCTCCATTGATGACGAGTTTCCAGTCACCAACACGAATACCACCGGTCGACGGCGATGCGTTACAAAGAACTTCCGTTCGCGGTGACGGTTTGCCTTCCGTTATGCTCGGCCACATGTCTGTGCCGTCGAGCGGTAGTTTCTGCGTCAGCGATGCTCCACCGAGTTTGAGCAAGGTCGGATACCAATCGACCATGTGCATCAAAGCATTGACGCTTGAGCCCGGCTTGATCTTGCCGTCCCACGTGGCAAAGGCGCATGTGTGAACTCCTCCTTCGTAGAGCGTGAATTTACCGCCGCGCAATGGGCCGTTGCTCGTGATGCGATGAGGGGCAGGGCCACCGTTGTCGCTCGCAAAAATGAAAAGCGTGTTCTGCCGCTGACCCGATTCGTCCACTGCCGCAACAATTTTACCAACCATATCATCAAGTGCGGTCACCATGCCGGCGTAAGTCTTACGTGAACCGCCCATGGCCGAATATTGCTTGGAATATTCAGCAGGAACTTCCAACGGATCGTGCACGGCATTAAACGGCACATAGAGGAATAGCGGTTTGTCTTTGGGCTGATTGCGAATGACTTTGGCCGCGTCTTCGCCTACGAGGAACGTGCTATAACCTTCGTCGTGATTCAGTTCGCCGTTTCGATACCAATCCAGTTTGCCGTCGCGAATGTGCGTGAAATAATCCAAAGCGCCCATCAAGTGCCCATACCAATAATCAAACCCGCGCGCATTCGGCCAATAAGCTTTTTCAAAACTGCCCAAATGCCATTTGCCGCACATCGCCGTCGAGTAGCCCGCTTCGCGCAAAGCCTGCGGCAACGTCCGTTCTTCGAGGGACAGACCATATTTCGCCCAGGGCCGGATCACTCCGACCTGCATGCCGTAGCGCATCGGATAGCGGCCGGTCATGAGCGACGAGCGTGTCGGCGAGCAAACGGGTTGCACGTAAAAATTCTCCAGCTTCGCGCCCTGCGCACAAAGTCGATCGAGGTTCGGCGTTTTGATTTTGCTCCCGCGCCAACCGACATCGTATGACCCCATATCGTCCGCCAGGATAAAAACGATATTGGGTTTCAGCGCTGCATTCGCACAGAGCCCAAACGCCACAAACAAAACGACGCAAATACAGTGAGAGATAGTCTTCAAGTTAATATTGAGCTTTACCGGCAGTGACAGTGGCACGATGACGTTCGTAAATGCTGGTCAGTTCCGCGACGACTTCCGGATGTTGCGCCGCGATGTCAAAATGCTCACTGGGATCCTCGCTCACATCAAACAAGAGCGGCGGATTGTGCTGTTCTGGCTTCACCTTGCTATAGCCCTCGTGGGTCCAGAAATGCGCTTTGAAACTGCCTTTTCGCACCGCAAACAGTTCGTCGGTCTGATAAAAATACTGCACCTCACGATTGCCTTTGCCTTTCCCGAACAACAAAGGGCTGAGATCAACGCCATCGATAGGACGATCTTTCGGAACGTCCGCGCCGCCTAAAATCAAACTGGTATTAAACAGGTCCATCGCACTCGCCAATTCGTGTGTCAGCCCTGGTTTGATTTTCCCGGGAAGCCAGGCAATCGCCGGCACGCGCGTTCCGCCTTCCCAGGTCCCGCCTTTGCCATCACGCAACAATCCAGCCGAACCGCCGTTCCACTTTTTCTGAAGCCATGGCCCATTGTCGCTTGTGAAAACGACGAACGTGTTGTTGTCGAGATGCTCTTTACGCAGCCAATTCAGCACTTCGCCAACGCTCCAATCCAGTTCCTCAACCGCATCGCCGTAGAGCCCGCGGCGACTCGTCCCGCGAAAGCGTTCCGATGCAAACAACGGCACGTGCGGAAACGTGTGCGCAAAATACAAAAAGAAAGGATGCTTTTTATTTTTCTCAAGAAAACCAAGTGCTTCCTCAGTGTAACGTTTGGTCAACGTATGTTGATCAACCGGCCGCTCGATGATGTTTGTGCCACGATACAGCGGCACATTGAAGTGATGAAAATCCGGTGTCAGGCTCAACGTGTCCGCATTGCGATATTTCGGATCCGTCCAATCGCTGTCGTTGGAGTAGGGCAGGCCGTAAAAATAATCGAAGCCGTATTTCGTCGGCAAATAATCCTGCAAATCGCCGAGGTGCCATTTGCCAAGCGCGCATGTGGCGTAACCTTGCGCTTTCAACGCGCTCGCAATCGTGACTTCATCATGCGGCAACCCACCGGGATTATTTGGATAAAGCACATGGCGCGTGTCGTGACCAGCCATGCCACTGCGAATCGCTAAACGCCCGGTCATCAACGCCGCGCGGCTCGGCGTGCAATAACATTGGCCCGAATAATAATCCGTGAAGCGCAAACCTTCCGCCGCCATCCGATCAATGTTCGGCGTGCGAATCGTCGGATGTCCGTAACAACCCAGATCGCCGTAGCCCAGGTCGTCGGCGAGAATGATAATAACGTTCGGGCGCGTCGCCGCGTGTGCGATCAACGCCGCGCAAAAAAACAGAATCAGCGCAGTGAGTTTTTTGTTCATTTACTATGTGGATTTACAGGGTTCTCCGAAAAACCCGGAGCGCGATTTTCCGAACCTTTAAGGCTTTTTAAAGTGTCACCGAGCACCGCACGTTCGGTCTC
>JAQGOW010000678.1 GCA_028293405.1 Verrucomicrobiales bacterium | reverse complement strand
GTATTCCGCGGCAGTCGTGTTCCGGTGGAATCACTGCTCTCAGCCCTTGAACGCGACATGAGTATCGAGGACTTTTTGGATCAATTCGAAGGCGTTACTCACGACCAGGTCAGGCAGGTTCTGCACTTTTTGGCGGAAGAAAGCACAAGGGCCGTCGCACCGGTTGCAGCGTGAAGATTTTGTTGGACCACTGTACGCCGCGACAGGTGGCGCAGCTTTTGCCTGGGCATCAGGTGCTGACGGCGTTTCGCATGGGTTGGGCGGACTTAGACAACGGCGATCTCATCACAGCGGCGGAAGGTGGCTCGTTTGAGCTTTTTATCACGAGCGATCGCCGCATTCGTTATCAGCAGAACCTGACGGGTCGGAAGATCGCGATCCTCGTTGTGTCGCAAGATCTACAACTTCTGCGTGAACATAAGGCTGAGTTGTTGTCCGTCGTGAACTCCATCCAGCCCGGAGCTTATCGCGAGCAAAATTGGTAGATTCTTAAATCAAACTTTGAACCTTGAACTTTAAACGTTGAACTTTACGCTTTAGCCGCAATGCCTCGTCGCAACGACATACATTCAGTTCTGATTATTGGCGCAGGTCCGATCATTATCGGGCAGGCGTGCGAGTTTGACTATTCCGGCACGCACGCCTGCAAAGCCTTGCGCGAAGAAGGCTATCGCATCGTGCTGGTCAACTCGAACCCGGCCACGATCATGACCGATCCCGAGTTCGCTGACCGCACGTATATCGAGCCGATTACGCCCGAATGCGTCGAGAAAATCATCGAACGCGAAGTCGCCGAAATGAAGCGCATGGGTGCAAAGGGCAAGTTAGTTTTGCTTCCGACACTCGGTGGCCAAACCGCGCTGAACACCGCGATGGCGTTAAACAAACGCGGCACGTTGAAAAAGTTCGATGTTGAAATGATTGGTGCTGACGCCGCGGCCATCCAACGCGGTGAAGACCGCCAGATCTTCAAAGACCTGATGCTCAGCATTGGTCTCGACGTCCCCATCAGCGGCACGGCCCACAATCTGGACGAAGCGCGGGCAGTTGCCGAGAAAATCGGCAAATACCCACTCATCATCCGTCCAGCCTACACGCTCGGCGGCACCGGCGGCGGCATTGGTTATAACGTCGAAGAATTCGAGACGATCGCCAAACGCGGCATCGAACTTTCACCCGTTTCCGAAGTCCTGATCGAAGAGTCCTTACTCGGCTGGAAGGAATATGAAATGGAAGTCATGCGCGATCGCGCGGACAACTGCGTCATCGTCTGCTCCATCGAAAACTTCGACCCGATGGGCGTCCACACCGGCGACTCCATCACCGTCGCGCCGATTCAGACGCTCACCGACAAAGAATATCAACTGATGCGCGACGCCAGCTTCGCCATCATCCGCGCAGTTGGCGTTGAAACCGGCGGTTCGAACATTCAGTTCGGCGTAAATCCAGACAACGGCCGCATGGTCATCATCGAGATGAACCCCCGCGTGTCGCGTTCCTCCGCACTCGCCTCGAAAGCCACAGGTTTCCCCATCGCAAAGATCGCTGCCAAACTCGCGATCGGCTACCTGCTCGATGAAATCAGAAACGACATCACGCGCGAAACTCCGGCGAGCTTCGAGCCGACCATCGATTACGTCGTCACGAAAATCCCACGTTTCGCATTCGAGAAATTCCCACAAGCCGACCCGACGTTAAACACGCAGATGAAGTCCGTCGGCGAAGCCATGGCAATCGGTCGTACGTTCAAGGAATCCTTGCAGAAAGCCCTGCGCTCGCTTGAAGTCGGCCGCTCCGGTCTAGGCGGCGACGGCAAACCCTGGCGCATCGGCACAGAACTCTATGGCGACCGCGACATGCTTCCGCGCGAGCTTATCACCCAAAAACTGAGTTCACCGAACGCTGAGCGCATTTTCTTCATTCGCCACGCCATGCGCGCCGGTTTCTCGATCGACGACATTTTCAACCTGACGAAAATCGATCGCTGGTTCCTCGCCCAAATCAAAGAGATCGTCGACGTCGAAGAAGAACTCGCCGCGAGCGCCGCGTAGTAGACAAACGTTGCAGGGTGTGGTTCGCTAATATCGAACGGAGATGAAACACCTACTGACAGTTTGCGCAGCTGCTTTCGTTTCAATTTTCTTGGCGTGTGGAGCTCGCGGTGCTGACGCTCCATCACAAGATCAAATCGCCGAAGGACAAAAACTCGTTCAGGCGCTTCGTGCCACGCGACCAGAAGGCAATTCGGAAATTCGCGGCACTCTAATCATTTCGCACGACGGCAAGAAACGCGTGCCCGTAGTTTGTAAAGTCGTGGTGCAGGGTGATACGTGGCAAACGTTTTACGATTCGAAAGCAGGCGATGGCATTCCAGCCGAGCGCCTGATTATTACGCACACCGTCAGCGCTCCGAACAAATATCTCTACGCACGCGCTCCTTCGGTCGACGCCTCCGTTCCGGAACCCAAGCCAATTCCTGCAGAGCAGGCGAACATTCCGTTCGCGCACTCCGATTTTTGGCTGACGGATCTCGGCACCGAATTCATCTTCTGGCCGCAACAAGCGCGACTCAAAGGCGAACTGCGCTTAGGACGTGATTGTTATTTATTGGAAAGCATCAATCCAACCGCGCCAGAAATTAAGCGCATCAAATCGTTCATTGACAAAGAATCGGTCGAGCAAGGATTTGCTGGCATTCTTGTGGCCGAGGGCTACGACGCCAATAGCAAGCTCGTCAAAGAATTCTCGCTGCACGGCAGCAGCTTCAAAAAAGTAAACGGCCAATGGCAGTTGGAGAAGATGACGATCGACAACAAGCGATTACGCTCGCAAACCCAGTTGAAATTTGATTTACCTAAGGAGTAGTCCCGCGCCGAAGTGATTCGGCGTCCGTCATATGAGCCGACCAGGAGACATGTTCGTAGGCATTGCTGGTCTGGTTCTTTTTCTCGTCATCATCGGCTGGGTCGCGGTTCGCATGCTTCGCAACAGCGAAGATCCTCCCAAGTTGCTCTTCAAATGGGTGATTACAATCGGCCTGCTTGGATTCGGCTTTCCGTTATCGCTGAAATTCGGCCACTTTGCGCCGCTCATTGTGTTGCTGTTCGCCGTGCCGGCTGGATTGATTTGGGCGCCGCACGTCGGTGAATTCATAGCCAGTCCGTTGACCGGAATGTTCGATGGCGGCCGTGATGAAATCGATCGCGCACCACTCTATTCGATCGCCGAAGGCAAACGCCAACGCGACGACTACGTGGGTGCACTCGCCGAACTTCGCAAGCAACTCGAAAAGTTCCCCGGCGATTTCCGCGCGACCATGCTCATCGCCAGCATTCAAGCCGAAGACCAGCACGATCTGCCCGGGGCACAACTCACCGTCGAACGTCTGCTCGAACTGCCCAATCACCCGGTGCAACACGTCGCAAGCGCTCTGCAAACGATGGCGGATTGGAGTCTCAGGTATGCTGCGGATGTCAGTGCCGCCCGCGAATACCTCGAACGCATCGTGCTGCTTTTTCCCGATTCACCACAGGCCCACATGGCCGCGCAACGCATGGCAACGTTGATTGACGACCGTCACACTGCCTCCGCGCCTGTTCCAAAAACATTCGAGGTCATACGACACGAAGGTCATCTCGGTTTAGTTTCAAACCCGCAACGTGTCGTTCAAGAAACTGCGAAGTCGCCTGATACGGCCGCCGATCTGGTTCAACAACTCGAAGCACATCCGTGGGACACCGCGTCGCGCGAAAAACTCGCGATCATTTACGCTGAAGAATATCAGCGCATGGACCTCGCCGCCGATCAACTGGAGCAACTCATTGCGATTCCGGCTGAAACATCAAAAAACATAGCGCGTTGGCTGAATCTACTCGCGACCCTTCATATTAAAGTCAACCACGACCGCCGTGCTGCGGAAGATGCTCTGCGTCGGATTCTTGATCGCTGCCCGAAAACCGCGCTTGCCGACATGGCTTACCAACGACTCGCTTACATTGATGTCGAACTCAAAACAAAGGATCCGACCGCCACAAAACAAATGGGAACCTACGAGCGCAATCTCGGGTTGAAGAAATCCGTAGCGAGCGCAGAGTAGTGTAGCTGCGTAATTGAAGAGGGCAGCGAAAAGGGGGAAAGTATGGCACCACTGAACGAATCACTCGCACAAACGGCGCAAGCCTTGGTCGCGCCGGGAAAAGGAATCCTCGCCGCCGACGAAAGTCATCCCACGATCAAAAAACGTTTCGACAAACTCGGCATCGCGAACACCGAAGAAAATCGTCGAGCGTATCGGGACATGCTTTTTTCAACACCGGCGATATCCAATCACATCAGCGGTGTGATCCTCTACGATGAAACCATCCGTCAAAAACACTCGAGCGGAACGCCGTTCCCAAAGTTTCTCGCGCAAAACGGAATTATCCGCGGAATCAAAGTGGATGAAGGAACAATTGCTCTCGCGAATTTTCCTGGTGAAAAAGTTACCGAAGGTTTGGACGGACTTGGAAAACGCTTCGCTGAATACGCGCAACTCGGCGCACGGTTTGCGAAGTGGCGGGCAGTTTTCACAATAACCGACACCACACCCTCCGATTATTGCATCCGCTCCAACGCGCATCTGCTCGCACGTTACGCAGCCATTGCCCAAGAGGCTGGGATCGTCCCGATCGTCGAACCCGAAGTGCTTCGCGATGGTAATCACGATATCAATCGCTGCTACGACGTCATTGATCGAGTCTTAAACGAAGTCTTCCGCGAATTACACGATCATCGCATTCAACTCGAAGGGATATTGCTGAAGCCGAGCATGGTTACCGCGGGCGAAGGCGCACCAGAAGCGTCGGTTGAACAAGTCGCCGAACTAACCCTCCGTTGCTTACGAAACACCGTGCCACCCGCTGTACCGGGAATCGTTTTCCTCTCCGGCGGCCAAACTTCCGAAGCCGCGACGAAACATCTGGACGCCATGAACAAAATCGGGGAAGTGCCATGGCGGCTAAGTTTTTCATACGGTCGCGCGTTGCAAGACGATCCAATGCACACGTGGATGGGCAAACCGGAAAATATCAAGGCAGCTCAAAAAGCCTTCGCGCGCAGGGCTGAGTTGAACAGCCTGGCAACTTCTGGAAAATACGCAGGCGAGTAGATTGCGACTAACGCGCGCAAACGCGCAGTCCCAACTTCTCCGGCGTCTTCGCAAATGAAATCATACCACCTTCGGACGTTGCGCCGATGAACGGATCGTTTGCGATTAAAATATTGCCGTCGATATCGAGATTGTCGGCGAGCTCAGCCAGGTGGGCTGCAGCGGTGATGAGGATGCTCGATTCGATCATGCAACCGATCATCGTTTTCAACCCGACTTTGCGCGCGGCCTTCAAAGCCTCGTAAGCGCCGGTGATGCCGGCGGTCTTCACCAACTTTACGTTCACCCCGTGGAAACATTCCGCACAAAGCTCGACATCTTTTGCCGTGTGATACGATTCATCACCGTAAATCGGCAGCGGCGAACGTGCCTTCAACCACGCCATTTCTTTTACGGGCGTTTTGTCAGGCATCGGTTGCTCGACGTATTCGACGTTCTTGTCCTGGGCGAACCACTCGATGTTGCGCAACGCTTCTTCTTTCGTCAGCCAACCTTCGTTGCCGTCGATACGAACAATCTTATTCGGAGCCGCGTCGCGCAAAGCTTTGAAATTTTCACGATCACCCGGTGCGCCAACTTTCAGTTTCAAAACCGGATACGCTTCCGCTTCTTGAGTTTTCTTGGCGATCATCGCCGGCGTATCGATGCCGATGCTGTAGGAGGTGAGGTGCTTGCCTTCGCTGAAACCAAGTCCCAAAAGATCGTAAATCGCTTTACCGGCTTTGCGTGCCGCGCCATCGAGAAGGGCAATGTCAATCGCCGCTTTGGCCGCCGGATGATAACCGGGCAGCGTGTTCAGATAAGCCATGCTTCCCGGGATATCGTCGAACGAAAGCTTCGAGCCATCGACAGTCTTCAGAAAAGCCAGGGACGCATCGGTCGGTTGATTGTAGCGCTTTGTGGGTGCGGCTTCACCGAGGCCGGTGAGTGTCCCATCCGTCAGGCGCACCACGATCGTGTCCGTGGTCAGAGACCCGCCACCAACCTTGGTGCCGCTAGCAATGGTCCATTCGTGCTTCAACCGGAGCTGGCACGTCTGTACGTCAACCTTCATTGCCGATAAGAACACAGTACTTCTGCGTGAAATGCAAGATATTGAATCGACTGTACGATATCAAAACTACGGGTTCACCGCAGGCTTGATTGCCGCAGCCAAACATTCGACCATGCTCCCATGCATTCCCAAGCGATTTCCCGCCGCGCCTTCGCCCGCAAAACTCTGTTTACGGTCGGCGCATTGACTGTTGCACCGGCTTTTCTGCGCGGCAAAAACCTCAACAGCAAACTGAACATCGCCGTGATCGCCTGTGGTGGACGCGGCGCGGCAAACATGCATTCGGTCTCAAGCGAAAACATCGTGGCGCTTTGCGATGTGAATCTAAAAAATCTCGAAACCGCCGCCGCCCAACATCCGAAGGCAAAGACGTTCCGCGATTTCCGCAAACTATTCGATCGCGCCAATGATTTCGACGCCGTCACCGTCAGCACCTGCGAACACACCCACGCTTTTGCGACCATGCTGGCCCTTCACCATAACAAACACGTCTATTGCGAAAAGCCTCTGACCTACAACATCTACGAAGCGCGCAAAATCCGCGAAGCCGCGCGCAAAGCCAAAGTTGCAACGCAAATGGGCATCCAGATTCATGCGCACGAAAATTACCGGCGCGTGGTCGAAATGATTCAGAGCGGCGCAATCGGTCCCGTCCATGAAGCGCACGTTTGGGTTTCGCGCGCGTGGGGCTGGCAAAGCAAGGCCGAAGCTGAACAGAACGAGCGCGATGGCATTTGGACTATCGAACGACCGAAAGAAGCCGAGCCGAGACCGGTTGGCCTTGATTGGGACCTGTGGCTTGGACCTGCGCCGTACCGTCCGTTCAATCACGTCTATTTTCCCGGGCCGCATTGGTATCGCTGGTGGGATTTCGGCAACGGCACCATGAGCGACCTCGGCAGTCATTGGAACGATTTAGCCTTTTGGGCACTGAAACTCGAAGCGCCGCTCGCGATTGAGGCGCACGGCCCACCGCCGCATCCCGAAATCGCTCCCGCCTCCATGCACGCCGTTTACGAATACGGCGCGCGCGGCGAAATGCCCCCGGTCAAGTTGACGTGGTATCAAGGCAGCCACAAACCCGATATTTGGAACGCGGGCGGAATTCCAAAGTGGGATTCCGGCGTCCTGTTCATCGGCAGCAAAGGCATGCTCCTTGCCAATTACAACGAGCACAAACTGCTGCCCGAAAAAGATTTCGCAGGCTACCAGCCACCGGCGCAGACAATTCCGCGTTCGCCCGGCCATCACGAAGAATGGATCGCCTGTTGCAAAAGCGGCCAGGGTTGCAGCGCCAATTTCGAATATTCCGGCCTGCTCACCGAAGCCAATCACCTCGGCAACGTCGCCTATCGCGTGGGTAAAAAAATCGAATGGGACAGCGCGAAAATGCGCGTCACCAACACCAAAGATGCCGAGAAATTCATCCATCGCGAATATCGCAAGGGCTGGAAATTGTAGTGATTGCTGAAACGGCAAACCGGCGTCAGAAGCGCCAAGAACGGAATTTTTACAAATTTTTGCGAATATTGTTGCGAACTTTTTCGTTAGAGCTTTAAATCCGAACAGATGGTCAGTTAAATGCGGTTCGAACGTGAAATAAGTTTGGCCATTTCATTCCTCCACGTTAGACCGAAAGGAGTCTCGGCATTTTTTGCTGGGAAGTTTTACCGATGAACGTTCCCGTTATATTCGCGGAATCACAATTACAGTTCATTTGGACTCGCGCGACCGGCGAAGCCAAAGTCATTATCATTTTACTCGCGGTCGCTTCCATCTTCGTTTGGGGCACGATGATCGCGAAAGCTTTGCAAATGCGCAAAGCACGCAAACTCAACATCTTCTTTGAGAAAGAATTTCGCGCCCAAAAAAACGTGCTCGGAATTTTCGATCGCCGCCTCCAGGTCGACGGCTGCCCACTGTTCGCTGTTTACAACGAAGGCTGCATCGAACTCGACCAGCGTCTCAAAATCAAAGGCGAAGGCGGCACCGAAGGTCGCGACAAATACGTCACACTCAAAGCCATGGAGCACATCAAGCGCACGCTCGAAGGCGCGGTCGCGCGTGAGTCGTTGAAACTCGAATCGGGCTTGATCCTGTTGGCGATTGCCGTCAGCGGCGCACCGTTCCTTGGGTTGCTTGGAACGGTTTGGGGTGTAATGGATACTTTTGCGGCGGTCGGAAAACTTGGCCGTGCTGATTTGCCGACTATGGCACCCGGTGTTTCCGCCGCGCTCATCACCACGGTTGCGGGCCTGCTTGTCGCGATTCCGTCGATGTTTGGTTACAACTATTTGGTCCACAGTCTGCGCATCCGGACGGTCGAACTGGACAACTTCGCGCAGGAACTCGTCTCGAAAATGGAGACCGAGTATTTGAGAGAACAATGATGAAAG
>JAQGOW010000659.1 GCA_028293405.1 Verrucomicrobiales bacterium | reverse complement strand
CGCACTTCGAAAGGTGGCCGTGGTTCAGCTGTGCTGGAAGGGTTGCGTCAATTGACGGCGCTTGGCTGCTCGCAATTTGTGGAGATTGACGCGGACTTTTCTCATCCCCCTTCGCAGTTGCCATCGTTGCTGAAGGAAGCTCGGGAGCGCAATCTCGATATGCTTGTGGCCAGCCGGTATTTGCCCCAGAGCGCGATCAAAAACTGGCCGCTGTCGCGACGGGTTTTCTCCAAGTGCTCGAATATCCTCGCGCGCATCGTTCTTGGTGTTCCGATCGCCGATTACACCAATGGTTACCGCGTTTACTCGTCGGCCGCAGTCCGGATTGTCAATGAAACGTGCGGCAGACACGGGAAGGGGTTTATCTCGTTGAGTGAGATTTTGGTGAACTTGTATTTCCGCGGATTGCGAGTTGGTGAAACGCCGACCATTTTTGTGAACCGCGCGCGTGGAGAAAGTTCGGTCAATTCCCAGGAAATCAAGAACGCGTTGGTTGGGCTCTTTCGAATATATTCATTGAAACGACAGTTGCAAAAGGCCGCCCAATCGAGCAAACAATAATCGTAATCATGGCAGACTGGAAACAAGTCATTCGCGAAGAATGGAAAAGCAGGATGGAGCGTGCCAAGCCGGGCGGTTTTTTTCCTCTGGTGGCACAAGGCTTTGATGAACGAGAAATTATCGCCACCGTTGATGTGCTTTTGACAGGCCGGCTTACAATGGCCGACCAGGTCCGGAAGTTCGAGGCGAAGTTCGCCAAGTACATCGGCTCGAAATACGCCGTGATGGTCAATTCGGGTTCTTCCGCCAATCTTTTGGCCCTGGCGGTGGCGGCCAATCCGATGCGCAAAAAATTCCTTAAGCCTGGTGATGAAGTGCTTGTGCCGGCGGTGTGTTGGTCCACTTCCGTTTGGCCGATTGTGCAGATGGGATTGAAGCCGGTGTTCGTAGATGTATCGCCTGACACTCTAAACATCGACCTCAAGGATCTGCGGCGGAAGATCACGTCGCGAACGAAGGCGTTAATGGCGGTGCATATTCTCGGCAATTCGGCGCCGATGAAGGAAGTTTTGGCATTGGCTCGCAAACATAAACTGCTCGTCCTTGAAGACACATGTGAGTCGTTGGGCGTGAAAGCCGATGGTCGTTATCTCGGCAGCATGGGCGATTTTGGCTGCTACTCATTTTATTACTCGCATCATATCACCACTGGTGAAGGCGGCATGGTCGTTTGTAACACGCAGGAGGACTACGATCTTCTAAAGTGCCTGCGCGCCCATGGGTGGTCCCGGGAGCTTTCAAACCGCGAAGCGCTTGAAAAGGCCAATCCACAGGTTGATCCACGGTTTCTCTTCGTAAATCTCGGATACAATCTCCGGCCGATGGAGGTGCAGGCTGCATTCGGTTTGTGCCAGTTGGATCGACTCGCCACGATGAACCGCACGCGTAATGCGAACCGCCGCCGCATCATCGCCGCATTGAAGGCGCATCCGAAATGGGCAGACCAGATGGAGTTCCCTGTGGCGGGAGAGGGGACCTCACCGGTTTGGTTTGGCTTCGTCGCGTTGCTGAAAGCTGAACTGGCTTCGCATCAAAAGAGTTTCTTGAAATATTTATCATTGTGCGAAGTGGAAAACCGTCCGGTGGTGAGCGGGAACTTCACACGACAACCCGGTCTGAAACTGATGGGTATCAAGTGCAACCCACATGATTATCCCGGCGCCGAAGCAATCAACCAGCGTGGATTCTTCTTTGGATTGCACACCGAAGAACTGACCGACGATCGCATCGCACGGTTGGCCGACCTGATGTTGAATTACAAATTCAAGTGATCGTGCTTGCGCTACGATGAGTGTGCCTTCCGAATTGCAAATCGCTCTGACGGGTTCACGCGGGGTTCTGGGGCGCAGCCTGCAAAAGGATTGGGCGGAACCGAATTGGCATTGTTTTCCGGGTGATGTTCGAAATTTACAGGACGTCCAAAATTGGATCGCGCAACCACCCAGGCTCGATGCTGTTATTCACATGGCGGCGCGGGTTCCAGTAGCGCTGGTCGATGCTGACCCGCTGACGGCGTTTAAGATCAACGTCGAGGGAACGTTGAACGTTCTGGAAGCGATCCGTGCCCGGCCCGATGCAGAGTCAATCTGGATATTTCTCGGGTCCACCTCGCACGTATACTCGTCGAGTAATCAGCCGATTGCTGAAACGGACGCGATTTCTCCAGTGACGCTCTATGGCTTGACGAAATTTCACGCGGAAGAATGGGGGCGGGTCTACCAGAACAAATTTAAGTTGAACGTCTGCGTGGGGCGGATCTTCAGTTACAGCTCTCCGCTGCAGTCGAAGGAGTATTTCATTCCCAGTGTTGTTGAGAAGATTTCTAGTGCGCCTGAAGGAGGAGCGTTGCAGATCCCCGGTTTGTTTGGCACGCGCGACTTTCTAACTACTGATCAGATCAGCCACGCTGTCCGGTTTTTGTTCAGCTTGAGGGCGACCGGCGCTTTCAACATTGCCTCTGGCAAAGCACACACGCTGTTTGACATTGCAAAAGCTGTGCAGCGTCACCTTAAACGGGACGACGTTCAGATCGAGGCCCTTGCTGCGGGCACAAGCCATTTGAATGCGAATGTACAGAAACTTCGGGATTTGGGTTTGCAGCTTCAGTTCAACCTAGATGGATTAATTTCCCAAATACTCGAGGGGCGCTCGCGCGATTAGGCGATGCGCCTTTGGGGCATCCGTGTTGCGCATTGGATGTTCGCAACTTTATTTTCACGACCATTCGTGGGTTCCGTAGCGTTAGAAAATCGTGGGGGTTTTCGCCGTTTTCACCTATTAAGTGAGCCGGATATTCTTTGACAACGGGCGTTCGCATGGCACCATGGTTTGTCGAACAAACAACGCGAAGGGAAAGGGAAAATGCTAACTCGAATACTCTCATCTACTTATCTAACACTGTGCTCATGCGTGCTTGTTGCCGCGACCTCGGTCCAGGCGCAATCGCCGGTCATTAATTCACAACCGCAGAGTCGGACGGTCCCTAGCGGCACAAACGTTCAATTTTCAGTCAAAGTCGGCGATTCGACTGCCATTTTGCCAACCATCACGTCGGGCACGCTCCGGTTGTGGCTGAGGGCAGACGCAGGAGTTGTGACGAACAGCTCCGGGCGGGTCAGCCGCTGGCAAGATCAATCCGGGCAAGCGAACGATGCGCTGCAATCAACCACAAATTTACGGCCGTCAGTGACTTTCCCGGCAAATTTGAATGGAAAACCAGCCGTTAGATTCGATGCGAGTTCACCCGGGAACACCTCCGGCACTTATCTTCATGGCACCGGCGATGTTGGAATTCCCAACGCGTATACAGCTTTTCTTGTCTATCAAACCAGGGAAGTAACGAATAACGAAATTGTTTTGTGTTATGTCGGCGTGCCCGGCCAATACGGTGGCAGTCGCGGATACGCTATCGCCCAGCAACAATTGTTGTTCGGCACCTGGACATACGACTATTTCACGGGTTTCACGCCTACGATAAATACCCCGCGAATCTTTACCGAACGTTTCAATACCAACATGAATACTGCTGAGGTATTCGATACGACTGCCTCTTCCCAAACCAATTTCGTGATGTCGACGTCAGGGCAACTTACTCCT
>JAQGOW010000633.1 GCA_028293405.1 Verrucomicrobiales bacterium | reverse complement strand
GAAAGCCCGACTACTTCAACCGCCAGGTGATGCGGCCTTTGGTCAAATCGTAAGGCGACATTTCCATGCGCACTCTGTCGCCCGCGGTCAATCGCACCCAACGCTTACGCATTTTGCCGCAAATATGCGCGAGGACTTCGTGCTTGTTATTATCCAAGGTCACGCGAAACATCGTTCCCGGCAGCACGACCTTAATCGTTCCTTCAACTTCTAAATGTTGTTCGAGCTGTTGTTTACTCATATTAATAACCTGCAACTGCAACCGATTACCGCAACTGAAAAAAGAGCGGGACCGCAAGCGATCCCGCTCATGGAATCTGTCTAAATCAATATACCACGAAGGTATTAACGGCGGGAATATCCGCCACCGCCACCGCCGCCGCCACGGGAACCACCACCGCCGCCGCCGCCGCCTTCTTCACGAGGACGAGCTTCGTTTACGGTCAAAGGACGGCCGCCGACTGTTTTGCCAGCGAGTTCTTTGATTGCGGTTTGAGCCGCTTCAGGTGTGCCCATAGTCACGAAACCAAAGCCACGGGGGCGATTGGTCATGCGATCCATGATGAGGGACACTTCAGTGACAGGGCCGCAAGCTTCGAACATCTCGCGCAATTGATTTTCTGTGGTGTCGAAAGAAAAGTTTCCGACGTATAATTTTGTACTCATGATTTTTTCCATAGATGCCACAGGTTCTTTCTGGACCGTACCCGTTGATCGGGTTTTCAAATCCCCACTGAACTTCGTTCACCCCGCGATTACCATGCCCCGAGAAATCAAATTGCGTATCTAATGTTCCTGAAATGTGACACGACTTCGGCGAATAGCTAGCGCTATTTCAAGCAATAATGAACCTATGCCTACCGGCATGGAAGGCGAAGCAGGGTCGAGGGGCAGCAATTCCCCTATTCTTTAGGCGTCTTTTTCGCGCGGCGAAGTTTCGGCTTGGTAACAGGAAGCGCGGCAAGTGCGGCAAGTTCTTCGAGTTTAATTTCCGAGCTGTCGGGCAAACAAAGAAAACGGCCGCAATTGCCACAAACCTGGCTTTCGGCTCCATTCATCAGCGACGCTGTCACCGCGATGGGAACCTGGATCCGGCAGTTGGTGCAGATATGATTGCGAACCTTGGCAATTCCCTTCTTGCCGTTCACGCGCATTCTGTCGTACTTGATGAGCATGATCTCCGGAATGCCGGCCCGCAACGCGGTTATTTCCAGCGCGCCCGAGGGTTTATTGACGATTTCCAAGTCTTGAAGTCTAAACAGATTATTTAAGATGATCTTGATTGAAGCACGGTAACAGTTCGGGAAGCCAGAGCGATATATAAATCGGCTGGAATCATTGGCACGTCGGCATTCGATAGTTGTCGGCAGTTGCTGCATCAAAAATCGTGTTGAGTGAGAAGACTAATCGGAATGGTGAGGAATCTTCTTCATTGCGCGGAAGAAATCCCCCCTGCTTCATTCGTCTGTTTTTGAGGAAAGAACGATCCGATTGCAAAAATTGCGGTAGCTGCCAGCGCCACCAAAACGCCCATCGTAAGAATCCACGCAAAACCGGGCAACACACCGCGAAATGCAAACCAAAGATGCGAGATGAATATTGGAACAATCGCCATTCTAAACAGGGTGGTTCGGTCTGTTTTCGCTCGACAAAACATTGTTAGCACGCAAAGGCCGAGGAAGTAAGTGGTGCTCCAAACGGCCAGCCAAAAAATGAGCGGTGAATAAACCGCTTCACCTCCGTTTCCGAGAGAACCGCTAACCATGAAACCCACAGCCGTTCCGGCTTGTGCAAATGCGGTCCACACCGCCAGGACGATCGCCAGCGACCAGCACAAAAGAGGTATCCGTTTTTTCATTTCGCTACCGCCGGTTCCTGGCGGTTTCATTTGGTCGATTCAGATACAAACGCTTGCGGGTTGTTCATGTACTTCAGGACGAATTTTTGCAGCTCTTTTGTGTCGGCAGTCAGCACGATCCGGCCCTTGTCCGATTTGTCGGGCTTGTCGTAAAGACGAATGTGACGGACGGCGTTGGGATGTTTAGCCAACAAATCTTCCAGCCACGAATAATCCATCGGCACCAATTCCGGAGTTGGAGTTACCTGGCGCACTTCCAACAGATAATGTGGTGGAATGAAGTCATTATTTTTCTGGAGAGGATACCAATCCAGAAAACGTTTTCCACCAAGCTTGAAAAGGTGCGCAGAAAACGTGTTGGTCTCAGTTGGAGTGGTGCCCGTGTACGTATAGGCATTCTCGCTGGCTTTAGAGCACACCCATGTTTCTGTCGAAATTGTTCCAGAGTCGTTGGTTTTACTTTCGGTTCTTGTTCCCAGGAGCCCGGGATTAAACGTGAGGTCTTTGTCGGTGTAATATGGATAAACCGAAGTGACGACGCAACCTGCGATGAAGATCGCGGGCAGAGCTGACAAAATTATTAAGATTTTTTTCATAGTTTGGATTTCAGGCGAATCTTTGACTCGTTTGTTGGTTCAGTTTGATTGGACCCGCGCACCTTAGCGACTTTGATTCTTAGGTGTGAATCGATAAAAATTTGTTCTCATCGTTTATTCTGATGGAGCAAGCATAATAAGAGCGCCCCTGGGGGATCGACACTTGTTTACCCAAAGTGGTCCAGACACCATTTTGGACATCAAACGGAAGACCAATGGCTAACGATTTATAAGAAAAATCTGTGACAAGCAAAGCTACGGAAGGTGATCCCCAATCGTTTATCACAGGGGAAAGTTATCAGCCCTGCCGGTGACCGTTACCTGCCCGAATTATCTTTAATTCCGTCTGAAGACATTCCGGACATATGCCGTGGGTGAAGTGCGCGTTGGTGTGCTGGCTGATGTAGCCCTCGACGGATTGCCAGTAATCGTTGTCGTCACGGATTTTTTTGCAATAGCTGCAAATGGGCAGCAATGCATTCAACTGTTTAACTTCTGAAAGGGCGTGGGACAACTCCCGGTTTGCGGTTTCAAGCTCTGCGGTGCGTTCCTGGACCCGGCGTTCCAAATTGGAATTCAATACCACGATGCGTTCATGCGCCCGTTGAAGCTTGTCCAACGCGTCGTTAAGTTCAGTGTTCTTCTCCTCCAACTTATTAACCAGCGTTTGGCTGTATTGCTGGAGCACATAGGTTTCCTCCACAGCCGGCGCGGATAGCACCGGTCGCGCAGCCGACGTGTGCATCACTTCCCGCAGCGCATTGAGTATGTCGGCAGCAGGCGCGGGCTTGGTGAGGTATTTGTCGGCACCAACGGTCTGCGCCAACTTCACGTCATCAGGCGAAGTATAGGTGCTGGTGTAGACGATAAATGGGAGGGCGTGGAACCGCTCGCTCTTCCGAACCTCTAGGCAGAGTCGGAAGCCGTCCATGTTCGGCATGAGGATGTCGGAGATGACGGCGTCCACCGTTTCATGGGCGAGAACTTGCAGGGCCTCGACACCGTCGGCGGCTTGAACCGTGGTGTGGCCCTCGGCCTCAAGCGTCACCTTCAGGAGTTTCCGGTTCGTGGCGATGTCGTCAACAATGAGAATGTTCATGGCTTTGGCCTTTTCTTCGCCAGCAAGACTTTTCTGAAATTCTGGAGCGCATAATCATCAGCCCTGGCCAGAATTGCAGAATGTCAGATTTGCTTAGTTATACGTTATCACCACGTTGCCACCAGAAATGGTGATTCTCGTAATGGTCAATGCTGTGTCGGCGATGACACGATAGAATCGCATGTTGCCTAACTTCGGAACCGATATGGTCTTGGTTTTAAGATCAACCGATTGCCCTGCAGCTTTCGTGAATAAACCGGTGGCCGTGGCCGCAGAAACCAACGTAAACGGGTTATTTATTGCACTTGGAGCAGTTACTGTATTGGCTTTAAGAGTAACTGCGGTCTGGGCCAACAACCTGCCTTTAATCGATGCGCCAGTTCCAAGACTGATTGAGGTTTGGGCCATGATGATTCCTTCAAAGTGAGCAGTCGATCCAAGAGTGACGTCCCCGAAAGCCTGCCAGAAGACGTTGGCGGCCAGCGCACCACCAGTGAGATGAACTTGCGTGCTGCTCGCCTGGGTGATTTTCCCCGCGATTTGGAAGATCCAGACATCGTTGGGGCCGCCGTTGAGAGTAACATCCGTGGAGATCAAAACATCGGTGCCCCACTTGTAGAGACCGGGAACAAGCGTTAGACCGCCAATCTCTCCGGCGCCCAGTTCCGTGAAATCGGGTAAAGAGCGGCCAGCGGCGTCAGTGTAGGCGGTTTCCATATCGCCGACGGCCGTGGTCAGGTTGGCAGGAGTGGGCGACGCATAGCCGGGCGCGTAAACTTTTCCGGTAATTTGCGCTGAGGTCGCAAATGCACTGCCGGCGGTAAGGTTTAGTGAAAATCCGGTGATGGCAGTCGAGTCAATCGGACTCACTCCAATATCCCCAGTAACCGCCGAGGTCGGAACGGTTGAGATTCCGGATTTTGCCAGAATGACAAAATTGCCAGCCGTGCCAAGGTCGACTGGTGCTTGCGCTGCAGTCGCATTCAGGTGCTGGAAGATCACTGCCATGGCGAGGACAAGGCCCAGGCGAACCTGTTTTGCTGCATTTACTACAAATATTGGTGAGTTGATTTTCATTTCTAAATTTTGGGTTTGGTTTGGGTTTGGTTGATTTCCCCCTGATGCGATACGCGGGGCTACGTGTTGGTTTGTGTGGAGCGGGCGCTGCCCAATTTTTTGGGCAGCGCGTTTATGTCGTTAGTTAGCCGGCTGAGTTACGGCATTCATCTGTAGTGTCACCGCCGTCTGCGCCAGCGCGCGCCCGTTCAGCACCGCGCCTGTGTTCATGGCAATCAAGGTTTGACACAATACAACTCCCTTGAAGTTAGCTGTCGTTCCCAAGGTCGTCTGGCCGGCGACTTGCCAGAAGACGTTCTTGGCCTTAGCACCGCCCCGCAGAATAACTTGGGCGCGGTTGCCAACGGTGAGATTTCCCGCGATCTGAAAAATCCAAACATCATTTGGGCCGCCCGCGAGCGTGACCACAATGGGTATTCCAACCGAACTGCTCCATTTGTAGAGCCCGGGAGGGATCGTCATCGCGTTGATATTTCCTGCCCCAAGTTCAGTGACATTTGGATTTTTTCGTCCAGCCGCATCGGTGTAAGCCGTCTGCATGTCGCTGATCGCCGTAGTCAAAAAGGAGGGGTTGATCACCTCGCAAGCCGGGCCGGCCGCATCCACGGTGTAGATTGACCCAGCCACTTCATTACAAGCCAGCAGGAGGGCTGCCCCGGTGATTGGACTTGTTCCGACATTGCCAACAATAGCGGATGCATAGACGTCGGTGATTCCGGTTTTTGAGAGAATTACGAAACTACCTGCCGATCTTAGATTGACCGGTACCAGCGCGGCCATTCCTAGGGAGGCGCTGGCAAGTGACACCACCAGCGCGGCGAGCAGACTCACGCGGAATTTCCTTTGTGACACGGCACAGGCCAGTCGCATGGGGGCACTGACTGCACGCTTTAGTTCAGGAGTAATATTCATATTTTTGTTTTTTGGTTTTGATGGTTGTTTGTTTAACCATCTGCACAAAAATAGACTGGCAGGCGCGCGGGGGCTATTTGGGGGTTCACCGTGGGGGATATCCCCCATGGATCGTTTTTTTCCAAAGTCCGTACACCAAGGGGAGGCCGAGACCGGCGAGACAAAACCGCGAAGACAGTTGTAGGCTAGCCGATCGGCACCCGTTCGCTGCTCTCGATGATACCTTCGGCGATGGCGTAGCGGGTCAAGCCCGCGACGTCATGGATATTGAGCTTACCCATAAGATGCTGCCGATGTTTGTCCACGGTTTTGAAGCTCACGCCCAGTTCGGCGGCAACTTGTTTGTTGGCCTGACCTTCGGCTATCAATTGGAGCACCTCCATCTCGCGCGAACTCAGGTGGTTGCTTTTGTTCTTGAATTGCCCGCTTCGCCCCAGCGACTTCGGGTCGCGACCGAGTAGTTGCCTGGCAATGGCCGGGCTGAAAAACGTGTTTCCTTTTTGGACTTCGCGAATCGCGGTCGCCAGAACGGCTGAAGACGTTTGTTTGAGCAAAAATCCTGCGGCGCCCAACTCGGTCACTTGTTTGACGAAAGCGGCATGACCATGCGCGGAGAGAATGAGAACCTTGGTGTCGGGCACGTCTTTGCGAATCTGCCGGGTAGCTTCTAAACCATTGAGCAGCGGCATCGCGATGTCCATCAACACCACGGCGGGACGAAATTTTTTTACCAGGGCCACCGCCTGGCGGCCGTCATCCGCTTCGCCGACTATCTGAATATCTTTTTCCAACTCCAGCAACTTTCGAATCCCCTCGCGAACGATCGTGTGGTCGTCAGCCAGCAGGACAGTAATTCGTTTCATAAGTGAGTTGATTCAGCCGCTGTGGCACCCGGCGGCACGGGAATGCGGATTTCGATTTCTGTGCCGCCACGGCGAACGGATTTGACCGTGAAGGTTCCGCCCACATAGGTCGCCCGCTCGCGCATACCGAGCAGACCCAGCCCACCCCTGCCTTTTCGTTTGGCGGGGTGATGATCGGGATCGAAGCCAATCCCGTCGTCATTGATCGTCAACTGGACGATGTTGCCCGGCTTCGTCAGTTGCACTATTACGTGACGGGCGCGAGCGTGTTTCTCCACATTTTTTAAAGTTTCCTGGAGGATACGATAGAGCGCCAACTCGGTGTCGGCGGGCAGGCGCCGGGCCAACTTCACACAGTCCACTTTAACGGACACGCCCGTCTGATTCGTGAACTCCGTGCTGGCATCGTGCAGACCAGCTACCAAACCTAGTTGGTCCAAAACAACGGGCCTCAGATTACGTGAGATCCGCTCTACTTCGTCGACCGTCTTACCGATCATCTCGCAGAGTTCTATCGCCTCTCCCTTGGCAACCTTGTTGTGCGCCGGAAGTTTTCCCGCTAGCACCTGGCTGCGCAAAAGGACGGCGCAGAGTGTTTGGGTGATGGTGTCGTGCAATTCGCGAGACACGCGCCCCTGCTCGGCTTCCTGCGCCTGCACCACGCGTTGTGTCAAGGCCCGCAGTCGTTCTTCGGTTCGTTTCAAGGCCTGATTCGCTTCCGCCAACTCGGCGTTTTTCTCCTCCAGCTTGTTTACCAGCGCCTGACTGTATTGCTGGAGTACATAGGCTTCCTCCACGGGCGCAGCGACTGGCATTGGGCGTGCAGCCTTCTTGTCCATCACTTCCCGCAGCGCATTGAGTATGTCTGAGGTCGGTGCGGGCTTGGTGATGTACTTATCCGCGCCGACGGTCTGCGCCAGCTTCATGTCTTCGGGCGACGTATAGGTGGCGGTGTAGATGATGAAAGGAAGGGCGTGCAGCTGTGGGCTC
This sequence comes from Verrucomicrobiales bacterium, assembly GCA_028293405.1. Taxonomy (GTDB): domain Bacteria; phylum Verrucomicrobiota; class Verrucomicrobiia; order Limisphaerales; family Palsa-1400; genus JAICXV01. The sequence continues at coordinate 762 of JAQGOW010000633.1, read as the reverse complement.
TTCCTCAGAGCATGGCAGAGGCGGAAGCCGTCCATGTTTGGCATTAGGATGTCAGAGATCACGGCGTCCACCGTTTGATGGGCGAGAATTTTTAGGGCGTCGACGCCGTCGGCGGCTTCAAGCGAGGTGTGGCCCTCGGCCTCAAGCGTCACCTTCAGGAGTTTCCGATTGGTGGCAATGTCGTCAACAACGAGAATGTTCACCGCTTTGACCTTTCCATCGCCAGGAATCCAGCTACCTGCTCCGGCAGCTTGCGTGTGTCTATGGGCTTGGTGATGTAGCCGTCGCAGCCGGCGTCGAACGCCTTCTGGTCGTCGCCCTTCATCGCGAAGGCGGTCAGCGCAACGATGCGGATTTGGTTGGTGCGTCCGTCGGCCCTGAGTTTGCGAGCGAGAGTGAGTCCATCCATGCCAGGAAGGGCGATGTCCATGAGGATCAAGTCTGGTAAGGTATCGGCGAGAACGATCTGCGCCTCCTCGGCATCCACGGCCTTGAGAATCTCATGGCCTTCGAACGCGAGTACGTCGGAGACAAGCTTGAGGTTGGTCGGGTTGTCATCAACGACGAGGATTTTGGCGCTCACTCCGCCTTCCCTTCGCTCGTCACCAAGGGCAGCACAACTGTGAATACGCTGCCCTTGCCGGGTTGGCTTTCCACACTGATACGGCCACCTTGGAATTCGATGATCTTCTTTGTCAATGCCAAGCCCAATCCTGTGCCTTCGAAACGTCGCGCCGTGCCGGAGTCCAGTTGCTCGAATTC
>JAQGOW010000612.1 GCA_028293405.1 Verrucomicrobiales bacterium | reverse complement strand
GATAAAGGGCAGGGGAGAAATTAGCCGAGTGCTCGTGTTCACCGGCCAGTTCGACAATGCCCAACAGCCGATCGCCGAGTTTGCGGTATTTCTTTTGAACGAGCATTGCCAGCTCGCGTTGGTCGCGCTTATGCCAAACCCACCGATCCATCCACCGCAGCACCGCAATCGCACTGGCTGCCAGACCCGCGGCCAAAAGAGTCGCACGCAACCACACCGGCGTCGCCCAAACCCGGTCCGAAACAAACAACGCCAACCACGAAACCACCAGTGCCGCCACGACCGAACAGACCGCCACCGCCGTTTCGACCCGCCAAAGCCTGCGTTCCACCGACGCAAATTGCAGGCGCAATTGCTCCGGTAACGTCACTGGTTGGCCGTTGGTTGGCATCCTCTCTATTATCATGCCTGCGTGTTAGCGCGGCGTCCAAAACAAACTCGCCCTCCTCCAATCGGTTTGTCGATACCCGCCGGGGGGCTCGTTTTTGGGTTTGGGTGGGATCCGGAGTATTTCCGAGTATTTAAAAGTATTTTTTTTCGATTTTTCATCGGCAGCACCTTTCATTTATGTGACCAGACATGACCGAACGTGACCAGACGTGACCAGACGTGACCAGACGTGACCAGACGTGACCAGACGTGACCGTTTCCCAAATCCGAAATCCGAAACAATGTTCCAATCGAGCGATTCGGAAATATCCAAACCGGGCAAAAGCCATTGAAAGCCACTAAAAGCCACTCCAGGCCATTGAAATAATTTTTTTCCAGTGTCTTTGGTTAGGTGTCTTGCGATCGAACGGGGCCGATTTGATGGAGCAAAAGTCATTTTGGGTCATTTCCGGTCATTCCTGGTCATGTTTTTGCCTTTTTTTTAAAAAACCGCGGAGCACGCGGAATTCGCGGAACGATTGGCCTTGGGCCACGCGACGATGCACAGTTGGCACTGGGCACGGGACAAGGCAGAAATGGTGCAGTTTTCATGAGGGCAGCGTCAACAAAAGGAACCGAAAACGAAGTTTTTTTGGAAAGTGAACCGTAATGAAAGACAGACTGAGCCGCCGAAAGCAGCATTTCAGTCGGTCCCAGAGTACTTCTGAGTACTTAAAAGTACTTAAGAGTACTTTTTTCCGATTTTTTCGCGAGCGATCCGGCCCAACTGACCTTGTTGTACATATGTTATACAACCCTTCGTTTTCATTGGGAATGGCGGTGGACGTGTGGGCGGCCAGACTGTTCGTAACATTCATAGGCGCTACTTTATCAAGGGGGGTAGGACAGTTACGGGGGTAGTCCCCAAAATAATTGAAAAATTCTTCAATCACATGTCTCGCGAAGGGCGCGAAGGCGCAAAGGGGCTGCAACTTTTTGAGCGGTCCATCTATTTTGAATTGTGCAGGCAAGTCGCCGCACCCCCCACCCCCGTACCCTCCTCTGGACCCGTCACCCCGTCCCAAGGCCCGTAAACATTGGTGGTTTTAGCGTTTTCACCCGTCCCATGGGACGGGTCGGTGCCGTCCCAAGCAGTGGACTGAAGAAAATAACTGCGGACCGGAACGACCCCACCCCCCACCGGGGGGTTAGAGCCGTCAGGCCGTCAAGAATGTTGATCGTCAATCGTTTGCGACTGAGTTTACCCGTCAGGCTGACGGCAGGCACCCGTCAGGTTGGCGGGAACCCGTGAGATTTAGAACAAATTGTTTTGATGTTCGCTGCCGCGAACCGCCTGAAGCCAGGCACCCGTCAGGCTGACCGAGCCGTTGAGATGAGGATGGAGTTTCTGTCCCGATCTACACGTCCGATCAGCGCACCATCCAATCAGTAAAGCGGCTCGACGCCAGCATCAAAACAGACCAACTTAGCATCACGAAAACTCGTCATTGCTGAAATGGATGGGCTCGCGCTTTTCAAAACTCTATCCAGCTCAGAACCTTGAAGTCGTGATCAATCGTGCTGTGACACGGACCCGCCTTTGACCAGCCCTTCTTCTTCGCTGACCGGCCCGAAAGTCTGCGACTACGCAGTCAAGGCGATGTCTTTGGAGGTGTCAGACTCAATTCCGTCCAGAACCTTGCGCACCTTGTTGGCCAAACCCGTTGGCGAAAAGGGCTTTTCCAGGAAGTTGAATCCTTGTTCGAGAACGCCGCGATTGGCGAGTGCATCATCGGTGTAACCGGACATGAACAGAACTTTGGTGGTCTGCAGCTTTTCCTTCGCGCGATCGTAAAGCTGACGACCACTGACTTTCGGCATGATGACGTCGGTGAGAATCATGTCGAAGCGCCGGCCACTTTCAATGACAGCAAGGGCTTCTGCGCCATCGCGCGCGAGTTCAATGCTGTAACCGCACTCGCCAAGCACAGCGGACGCGAGCGTTCGTACGGCTTCGTCATCTTCGACAATCAAAATGGTTTCAGTGCCGCCCGGAAGAGCGTCGGTTTCGTCGATCATCGGTGCGGGCAAGACGTTGCTTTGAATGGCAGGCAAATAAATCTTGAAGGTCGTGCCAGAGCCCGGCTCGCTGTAGACGCGGACGTCGCCGCCGCTTTGGCTAATGATTCCGTAGCAGGTGGCGAGCCCAAGACCGGTGCCTTTGCCAACCCCTTTGGTGGTGAAGAACGGTTCGAACAAGTGCGCTCGCACTTCCGGAGTCATACCCACTCCACTGTCGCTGATAGCCATCATCACGTACGCACCAGCGTCGAGGCCACGATTTCGGATGACGGTTTTTTGATCAAAAATCACGTTCGAAATGCGGATCGTCAGTTTGCCTCCCTGTGGCATGGCGTCGCGCGCATTCACCGCCATATTCAAAATCACCTGTTCAATCTGGCCAGGGTCGGCCTGAACTTTGGCGGCGCCCGGATCGCTAATAGTGCGCAACTCGATGTCCTCACCGATGAGACGGTGGAGCATTTTTTCCATGCCATGCACGATCTCAGCAAGGTCCAACGTGCGCGGTTGCAACACTTGTTTGCGGCTGAAGGCCAGCAGTTGGCGTGTCAACGAAGCGGCACGTTCCGCGGCGCGCTGGATTTGTTCGGCGTGCGGGCGAATAGGATCGACATGCGGCAGACGGCGCATCAACAACGCGCAATACCCGGTGATGACGGTCAGCAAATTGTTAAAGTCGTGGGCGACGCCACCGGCCAATCTTCCGACTGCTTCCATTTTTTGTGATTGCCTCAATTGCTCTTCGCTGCGGCGCAATGCCAATTCATTGCGGCGCGTCACCGTAATGTCCTGAGCGGTCCCGAGAATTTTCGTCGCTATGCCGTTGCTATCCACTGTCACCTCGCCACGGCCCTGCATAACTCGCTCGGTTGTGTCCGGCAACATGACCCGATGATCGCATTCGTAAGGCTTGCCGGTCTGGGCGGCTTGCTGCAAAGCTTCACGCACTTTTAGAATGTCATCGGGATGGAGGCGTTTCAGACATGCTTCCATGTTCATGCCGGCATCTTCCGGAGCGAATCCATACAGGCGCGCCGTTTCGTCCGACCAACAAACTTTGTCCGCGCAAATGTCCCATTCCCAACTGCCGATGTGCGCGATTTGTTGCGCCTGTGCCAATTGCGACTGGCTCTTTTTCAATTGCTCTTCAGCTTCACGACGTTCGGCAATTTCTCGTCGCAACTCAGCGGTGCGCTCGGCCACCGTTTTTTCGATCGTCTCGTTCAACGCTTCCAACCGCGCCTGCCGCTCCGCGACGTTTAACATTTCAACTAAACTTTTGCGGATGGAAATGATGAGAAAAACCACTTCAAACACAACCCAGCCCGCGTGCTCGAACGAACGCCAAATCGGCGCGCTCATGACACCGTAAACGGATTGGGGCCATAAAAATCCACGAGCCAAATGGTCGACGAAAACAATGGCCGAGGCCGAAACCAGTACGCGCCAATCGCGGTAAAATGCCAGGATGGCGAGTGAGCCGAAGACGTGAAAGTGCGTTTCGATGCGGCCGCCGGTCAAATGAATCAACAACGCGGAGGTCAACATCTGGCCGATCGCGATCGTATGCCGTGTGATCACTCTGCCGGGGTACAGAAACGCCATCGCCACGGGCACGCTCGTGATCAAACCGCCCAGCAACACCGCTGCCCAGACATGGATGTGGACGTGACTTTCGGTGCCGGTCCAGGTGTGTGGCGATATCATCAAAGCCGCGGCGATGCCGGCCAGCCACTGAAAGATCATCAACCGTGCAAACACAATGTCGGTGTGTTTCGTGATGTTGAGTTGCTGTTCTTTGAACAGTTCGTGTGCGCGTAGGCTAACGTCTGTTGTTGGTGTTGTTGTATGGGTCATTGCGTTGTCTCCTGGGCTACGTTGCATTGCTTTTGAAGTTGGCATCCATAGGCCGGCGTTTGATTGAAAGTGGCCGTCGTGCCAGTGGCGAACGCGACGATGGCGCTGGCGCCCGGGTTATCTCCCTCGTGACCGCGTCCAGCGGTGATCCCGCCATGAAAAAGCAATTTCCCATGCGAACTGTAGAGAACGGCGTCGCCCGACGTGCTCGCGCCAAATGTTGCAGCAATGGCGCCATCAGTATCGAGGTGCACCTGCACGCCGGGAATGCTCCCGGCGCTTCGCCACAAATCTGTTTGCGACCAATCCTCAGTCTCGGTACTCGGGCGCAGAAAGAAAACATGAACAGCCACATTGGTTGTACAACGCGTCAGGAGGCGGTTTAACTCGCCGATGGTAGCGCGAGTGCAGGGGCATTTGGGATGAGCAAACAACAGCAGTGTGCAGCGGTGGGAATCCAGTTGAACCTCTTGGACTTTTGGAAACTCCATTCCGGCCATTGCCTGAGGCCCTGCGCTATTGTCCAAAGAAATCAAAAACAACCCGCAGGCTAATACTGCGAGCAACCATACTGTCGAAATAGCGATGCGCATCACGTGTCTTGGCACAGTAGTTCTTGGAGCAAGCGCTATGCCGAATGCGTGTACGCTGGCGATTGTTGACTGTCAAAGGTTTAAGTGTAGGCAGCTGAACCAAAAATAAGAACAGAGTCGCCCATGATTTCGCACGATTTAGACTGTAAATAGTCAATGAAACAGCCGATTGCCAACTGTTGCGCTACTGTGAGTGTCGAGAAAAAACATTCGGTGTGCACGCTACATTCCAGAATGTCAGCCTGTGTTGTCACATAAACACCGAAACAAGAATAAATCCTGCTGTACGAAAACTAAAAGTCGAACAAACTGGTGATTTCTGGAAAAAGCAGGTCAAACCGAAGATTCGTCTGACTGGGCATTGGCTTGAACGTGCTGGTTTCAAGCCTGGTTCTCATGTTTTGGTGAAGTCCATTGCTCCGGGAGTGATTGAACTCCGGTCACAGTAAAGCCACATTTACTAAGACCGACCGCTTCATGCGCGCGCTAGGCTGCTCCATTGCATCTGTCTGAGCAATGTGTTTAGCCGCGCTAACAAGATACACTCAGTTAGTTTCGCGCCTCCTTTTGCAACTGGTAGGATGCTAGCCTTAAGCGTAAGGAGCGCAATTCGCGGATGGGGAGGGAATGATGTTCCTCGGCCAAATCGGCATCATCATTTAAATTGCCGAACCGTTCGAAGAAGGTTTGGAGTTCGGCTTCGATTTCGGCGATGCAGGCTTTTGTGATGGCGATGCCTTGTTCAGGGGAATACGCCGACGGCTTGTGGCCAAGGTCTACGATTGCTGCTTCGAGAGCAGATATTGGGATTTCGGGAATGGTTGATGATTTATGGAATTTATTTTTCATATGATTCGAATGCCCTTCAGTGCCGGATCAAACACGCTGCGGGCTGCTTATATAAGCGCCCATTGCGCGCGGCCGGAGATTCGGGTTAGGTATGGTTAGGTATGGCGCGCAGGTATATTTGTAAGACATTAATCGAAAGTCAGTTATACAGATGTCGCAAAATCGTTGACAAATAAATTAGTAAAAGTATACATGTATACATGAATAATATCAGCCGCCAGATTGAGGAGTTGATGACGAAAACGATGGGGAAGGTTGGTGATGCTGCGAAGAATCAGGACCTGATTGCTCTCGAAGCGCTAACTCGTCGAGCGTCGGAACTGAAGCAAATGAAGGAACAGGTGCTGGCGATTCAGCAGAGGTTGCAAGGGTTTATCGCAAATGAACACGTGCCGGGACTTTATATGGATTCGAAAACGCCATACGGCAGGGAAATTCGAGTCGAGGTTACTCAAGGGATGATCAATCAAAATTTGGTAACGCTGACTGATGCCATGAATAAAGGAATCGTCAGTGCTGGGGAGGCGATGACAATCGAATCATTGCCAAGCGGGCGAAAATTCAAGACGGACGTAATGGCGAATGGGAACAAATTGCGGGAGCGGGGTGAGATCAGAAGGTTTTATACGGACGCTCGTGTCGAACCCGGCGACATGGTTTTGTTGCAAGAGACAAGTCCTGGGCATTGGAAATTGCGCAAGGTGGATGGCCTTACGGATAGACTTAAGGAAAGGCTACAGACAGGTTTGCGCGAAATTCAGCCGTCCAATCCGGACAAATAGCGATCATGAAACGCCTACTGCTTGCCGGCGACTTGGAACTGCCGCGTTGCTTGTAGGAGCGCATCGCCATTACCTGCTGAATAGTGGTTTCTGAACGGCTGAGGAATAGACTTATCGGGATCGCTCTTTGCGTTTTTCAGATAATCGGCAATGTGCCGCATTAGCTTTGCCGCCCAATTTGGTTCGCGCACGTCATATATGATTACTCGCAGGTGCCGCAGGTCGAAGGGGACGTCATCGGTTTTTGCGGCCGTAAATATTACGGGCTTTTTGGCGGCATGTGCGAGACCCAGTTCGTAAAAGACATTGGCATTACGATCAGTCAGGTCTGCTAATAGGACTTTGGATTTACTGATCTGCTCCCAAATTTGCTCGACGACGCTGCCAGTAGTAAACAATTCATCGGCTCGGACGGGTTCCAAACCTGCTTCTTTAATGGCGGGGACGTAAATTTCTTGGTAATACCGGTCGAACCAATGCCCGAAGGGCATCATGACAAAGCAGGTATCAAGGAATTGTCGGACGCGGCCGTCCTCGTTTGGGGTTGCATCTTTCTGCGCGAACCTCTCCGCAGCTTCTTCTGTACCGTCAAGCTTTTGAACGGAAACTCCTGGTTTTGCATTAAACGCAGTTAAATATGCTACGTTTTTGCGAAAAATTTCTGCAAACACATCGACGCGATCTCTCAATACATTGAATTGGCGAATTA
>JAQGOW010000608.1 GCA_028293405.1 Verrucomicrobiales bacterium | reverse complement strand
GTCGCGCCCGACGATACGCTGAATGTCTTTGCTGGTTCCGGTCTGAGCGCTGCGGGAGCTCCCGTGTCGATCAGCACCGACGGACATTTCAGCTACGATCCTCGCGGCTTGTTCAACTGGTTGCACGAAGGCCAGACTACTTCGGACACGTTCAGCTACGTTGTGCTTGATCACAGCGTAACCGTCGCGAATAACGATTCATTTACCGTTCAGGCAGCAACTTCCTCGAACCTGCTTTCCGTGCTTGCCAACGATGCGAATCTGGCGGGCAATGGCGGGATATTGACCATCACCGGCGTCAGCACGCCAACTCAAAACGGTAACGTGGCCATCAACAGCAATGGCACCGGGATTTATTATTCTACGCCGCAAAATTTCGCCGGCACGGAAACATTCAATTACAGCATCTCCGACGGTCAGGGCGGCAGCGATACCGGAACTGTCACTGTTCTCGTATCCGCGCTGTCCATCACTGCGAATAACGATGCGTTTACGGTCGCTCGCGGAACCAGCGTCAATCTGGATGTCCTTGCCAACGACAGCACCGTGCCAGCTACCGCTGGTTTGACCATCACAGGACTGGGCACGCCTAATAAAGTCGGAACGATCACGTTGAACGGCGTCGGCGCCAACAACCAGATCCACTACACGCCTGCGAATACGAACGCGTATCCATATTTTGAAACGTTCACGTATCAGGTCGCTGTGGGTGGCTCCGTCGCAACCGGCTCCGTGACTGTGACAGTCATTGATCGCACGAGTGCGTTGACTGCGAATGATGACACCTTTACAGCGATTGCCGGAACCGGAAGCTCGGTGTTCGACGTGTTGGCAAACGACCAGATTATTCCTGGCACGACGACAAATCTCGTCATCACCGGCATCCAAACCAACGGCATCATTGGCACGCTTTCGATTAACGGCGCGCTGAACAAGTTGGTCTATCGTCCACCGGTTGGAGTGACTAATCACCAGGAACCGTTCGTTACCTACACCATTGCCGATGGAGCAGGGGGCACTGCGACCGGCAGCGTTTCGATCAAGGTGATTTCCAGCGGCTTCTTTGCCAACGACGACGTCTTCACCGTCGTTCAAGGCAGCGCGAGCAATACCTTGTCCGTTATGGTCAATGACGGCATTCTGCCGAACCTCGGCCAATCACTCCTGATTACCGCAATCGGCATCAGTGCAAATGCACCGCAGCACGGGACTGTTTCCATCAACGGCGCGGGCAAAGCGCTGATCTATACTCCGACCAGCAACTTTGCCGGTGAAGACAACTTCACCTACGAAATATCCGACGGCTCACCAACTCGCGCCGTTGGTCACGTCAAAGTCAAAGTCATCAACACATCGGCGGTGAATTCGAATCCCGATTTCTATTCTGTTGCTCACGACAGTGCCGTGACGGTGCTGCAGGCGTTGAAGAACGATTACGTTCTGCCGATCACGCCGGGTACGCTCAAAATCGTTGCTCTGCAAACCAACGGGTTGTTGGGAACGGCGACGATCAACGGTTCGAGCGTGAATAACTCAATCCTTTACACACCTGCGCCGGGATTCATCGGTTTGGAAACGTTCGGCTACACGACGATCGATGGAAAGGGCAACAGCGGTAGCAACACCGTCACTGTTTGCGTTGGCAGTCTCATCACTCGTCCTGACACCTTCACGGTCCTTGCAGGATCGGCCAATAATTCACTCGACGTCCTTGTTAACGATCACGTGCTGCCTGATGTCGTGGGACGTCCGTTGGCAGGATTCGGAGCGTCCAGCCAAGGCGGCATCGTAACTGCCGATGCATCCCGCACACACGTGTTATACACGCCGGCGTCGGGCTTCGCTGGTTCTGAGCAATTCACGTATCAGGTCACGAACGACACCGGCGCAGTGGTAATCGGCAACGCTACGGTCAACGTCGTTATCCCCGGTTCCGACCGCGACACCAATACCGTCACAATCACAATCACCGGCGTGAACGACATTCCGACGATTGCAGGAACGCAAAGTGGCTATTCTATCACCGATAAACAAACGGTTGCGCCGTTCGCCGCAGTCACTATCGCAGACCTTGACGATTACGGTCTGCAACCGTTGACGGTCACCATCACCTTGGACAACGCCGCTAAAGGCAAGCTCATCAATCTTGGCGGCTTCCTGAATGTCAGCCCCGGCACCTACACCTTGCAAAGCACAGGTCCGGCAATCACCGCTGCAATGCGCGGCATGATCTTTGTTCCAGCACCAAACCGAATCCCGGTCCCGACAACCGAAACGACAGCTTTCACCATCAACGTGAACGACGGATTTGTCGCAAGCGCAATTGTCGACTCGAACACCACTGTGAATGTCACGGCTGCTGCCGATGCGCCGATCATCACCGGCACGTTAGCGAACCAAAAAGTTTACGACCATTCGACACTCGCTCCGTTTGCGGCAGTGACAATTGCTGACGTTGACGATTTCGGCGCGCAACCGCTCGCCGTCACTGTGACGCTGGATCTGCCAACGCACGGATTTCTGACCTCGCTCGGCTCATTCGTTGCCAGCGGCAATGGTATTTACACGATCAACAACGTCACCCCGGCACAAGCAACAACCGCCCTGCGCGCGTTAGTGTTTGTTCCGACAATCACCGGTCGTCTCGCGGCCGGTGCTTCAGAAACCAATCGTCTCACGATTGCCGTGGCCGACGGATATACGCCGGCCACCATCGATAACAATACGACGGTGATTTCCACAGACGCCTTCACCAAGGAATCGACCAATAGCAATGGAACCACGGGCACAGCTTTTGCCTATTCAGTAGCGGCATCACGCGACTATGTCGTCGCCGGCATGCCTCATGACCTCGTCGGCAGTGTCCGTTCCGGTTCTGCATATATCTATTCTCGAAACGCCGCGGGTCCCAATAGCTGGACTCAAGTGAAGAAGCTCTCGGGTACTGGAACACAGGCTGTGACCGATCAATTTGGCCTCTCAGTTGGCATCAGCGGCGATACCGTTGCTGTCGGTGCGTTGTGGACTGGAAACGGCGCCGCTTACATCTTTGACCGCAATCAGGGTGGCTCGAACAACTGGGGTTTCTCAAAGAAATTTACCGCCGCCGACGGTGGCAATCTCGACTTGTTCGGCACGGTGGCAATCGAAGGCGATACGCTGGTTGTCGGCGCATCGCGCAACGCCGCTTTGGGCACCGCCGCAAAAACCGGTGCAGCCTATATTTATTCGCGCAATCAGGGCGGTGCTGGAAATTGGGGCTTGATTAAGAAAGTCATTCCAACCGACGGCACAGATGGCGATGAGTTCGGCTATTCCATTTCGATCAGCGGCGACACCATCGCGATCGGCTCGCATCTGAACTCGCTTTCGAACAACGCAGTTCATGGCGGCACGGTTTATCTGTTCAGCCGTAACCTGGGTGGAACGAACAACTGGGGCTTGGTGCGAAAGATTGGCGCTGCCGATGGCGTCTCGGGAGATTTGCTCGGACATTCGGTCTCGCTCAGTGGAGACTTGCTGATTGCCGGTGCACCGTTCTCACTCGTTGGAGTAAAATCCGGCGCAGTCTACGCCTACTCGCGTAATCAGGGCGGCAGCAATGTTTGGGGCCAGGTTCGGAAACTCGTACATCCTGAGGGTGCCACGTCGACCCAGTTCGGTAATGCCGTTTCGGTCGATGGAGAACTGTTCGCCATCGGCACCTTGCAAGATGTTTCGCAGCAAGGCGCTGTCTTCCATTACGCGCGCAATTTCCCCGGATTGCCCCAGTGGTCGTTGCTTGAGAAAATTCTTCCGCCAGCCGGCGATACCTACGCCGCCTTTGGTTACGACGTTGCCCTCAAAGACGGCACGTTGGCTGCCGGCGCGCGTTACGACGACGGAACCGGCGCTCGTTATGGAGTGACTTACATATATCAGGTGAAGTTCGACAACACCTACCTCGCTCATCCGATCGCCGATCAATGGGCGACGGTTGGTTTGCCATTCAACTTTGCCGTGCCGACCGACGCCTTCGCCGACACCGATTACGATTCACTGACGCTATCGCTCGCATCAACGCCGGTTGCTCCGGGTTGGGTGTCGTTTAACTCTGCCACCGCGACCCTGACCGGAACACCGACTGCGATTGGTTCATATCCAGTCGCGATCAACGCTGCCGATCCAGACGGTGCTGTGCGCTCGAGCCAATTCAACATAAACGTCGCACCCGCGATGGGCGTATTGGCGCCGACATGGCAAGGTTCCACCGTCAACTTCACTTTCAGTTGCGTGCCTGGTTACACCTACCGTCTGCAACGCACCGCGGCGATGGACGGCGCGAACACCATTTGGAGCGACGTGAGCGTGAGCTCGGCAGCGGTGAACGCATCCGGAGTCGGTATCGTGTTCTTTACCGACACGAATACATCTTCCACGGCATTTTACCGCGTCGTTGTGCAATAGCGCTCTGGGCTTTGCTGATTGTTAACCTGATATTTCCAAGCTTAATGCTTGTCTAAGTCCGGTTTATTTGACAAAAAAAGTAATGCTTCAACCAATCAGCAAAACTTTTGTTTTGGAAAAGATCGCACCTCGCCTTTCGGCGAAGTCACTGGTGGCCATCGGACTCGGCCTCGTTAGTTTAATTCCAACGCATTCGTTCGCGTTGGGAATCCGTTTGCCAGACCAGGACGCGTTTGCAACCGCGCGCGGCGAAGCATTCGTCGCCACCGCCGACAATCCCTCTGCCATTTATTACAATCCCGCAGGCATCAGCCAGCTCCATGGCGTCAACGTTCGCGTCGGCGGGTATGGAATTTTTCTGCACGACCATTTTGAAAATGGCCCTACCAGCGTCAACACCAAACAGAAGCTACAAGGAATTCCGCAACTTTTTGTTACGGCGGAAATTCCCCAATTGCCACTAACCGTTGGTCTTGGGCTCTATTCACCCTACGGTCTCGGACTCGAATGGCCAGATAACGCGCCGTTTTTGACCTCGCCCAACTATCCCAAGAAGGGGCGAATTG